>NZ_JBEYZD010000124.1:0-11755 GCF_040645895.1 Streptomyces olindensis
GGCCGGGGGCCTAGGTCCCCCGGCCGGGTCCGCTTTCCGCCCCGCGTCCGATCCGCCGGTCCCGGGGGGCCGCATAGCGTCCCGCCATGGACTCGCACGACACGACAGGAACGCTCGAAGAGGCCCTCGAACGCCTGCACGCCTCGGGCCCGGAGCGACTCGGCAGACTCACCAACCACGCCCCCATGGTGGTGGAGGCGCTCGCCGCGCACGGCCGGGCGGACGCCGTGCACCGCTGGCTGGACCTGTACCGGCCCAAGCTGGAGGACTTTCCCCGGCCCCACGCCGCCGTGACGGACGCCGACTGGCGTGAGGCGCTGGGCGATCCGCGCCGGGCCGCGGACTGGATCGGCCACTTCGGCCGCGCACTCGCCGAACAGCCCTGGCGGGACGTCCTCGCCGTCTGGTGGCCGCGCCTGCTGCCCGGGATCTACGGCGGTTCCACCCACCCCGTCATCCGCGTCGGGCACGCCGTACGGGCCCTGGAAGCCGGGGAGAGCGCACCGCGGCTCGCCGAACTCGCCCACGGCCTGGGCTACTGGGCGGCCCGGCACCGCCCCGTGTCCGGCATCGCGCCGCTGCCCCCGGCGCCGAGTGCCGCCCGGTCGCTGGACGCCGTCCCGCCCATCAGCGACCCCAGGGGCGGGTTCCCGGACCGGCTCGCGGCCGTACGGCGGCTGCCGCGCTGGGCGGGCGACGTGACCGACCCGGACACCGCCCGGGCCCGCCTGACCGAGCTGGTCCGGGCCGCGACCCACCGGTACGCCACCCACGGCCACGGCGAGGAGACCATGCTCGTGCACGCGGCGACGGCACCCAACGCCGTGCTGCGCACCCTCCCCTCCCTGCCGCGCGAACTGTGGGCGCCGAGTCTGCACGCCGCGTGGACCGCGTCCGCGGCGGTCACCGCCATGTACGCCCCGGCCGGGCCCGCCGCCCCCGTCCCCGCGCCCGGACGCACGGCGGACGAGGTGCTGGAGCAGGCCCTCGCCCACGGCGACGAGCACGTCATCAAGCTCACCGACACCGCCCTCGACGTCGGCGACGAACGGGCCCTGGCCGCGGCCCTGCGCGCCGTCGAACTGAGCGAGCCGCTCGCCCCGAACTGACGTGCGCCGAGGGGCGATCGGGGGAGGTACGGCACCGGCGCACCCCGGGGAGGGTCTATCGTGTCCGCATGTCCGTCCCCGAACTGATCCGCATCGTCTCCCGCGACTCCCCCATGGCACTCGCCCAGGTCGAGCGCGTCCGGGCCGAGTTGGCCGCCGCCCACCCCGGAGTGCGCACCGAGGTCGTCCCGGTGAAGACCACCGGCGACAAGTGGATGGGCGACCTGTCCAAGGTCGAGGGCAAGGGCGCGTTCACCAAGGAGGTCGACGCGGCGCTGCTGGCCGGGGAGGCCGACCTCGCCGTGCACTGCGTGAAGGACGTGCCGGCCGACCGGCCGCTCCCGGCGGGCACGGTCTTCGCCGCGTTCCTCAAGCGGGACGACATCCGCGACGCCCTCATCCACCCCGGCGGGCTCACCCTGGACGAGCTGCCGGCCGGGACGCGCATCGGCACCTCCTCGGTGCGCCGGGTCGCTCAACTCGCCGCCACGCACCCCCACCTGGAGTGCGTGCCGTTCCGGGGCAACGCCAACCGCCGCCTGGCGAAGCTGGAGGCGGGAGAGGCCGACGCCCTGCTGCTCGCGGTCGCCGGACTGGAGCGCATCGGCCGGACGGACGTGATCAGCGAGATCCTGTCGCCCGAGACGATGATGCCGCCCATCGGCGCGGGCGTCCTGGCGCTCCAGTGCCGTGAGGGCGACGCCGACCTGATCGACGCGGTGAGCGGCCTCGGCGACCCGGACACCTACCGGGAGACGACCGCCGAGCGCATGTTCCTGCACGTGCTCCAGGGGCACTGCAACAGCCCCATCGCCGGCTTCGCCCAGGTGGACCGCAGCGGTGAACTGTCCCTGCGCGCCTGTGTGTTCACGCCGGACGGCAAGACCCGGCTGAACGCCCACGAGTGGGCGGGCCGGCTCGACCCGGCCACGCTCGGCACCTCGGTCGCCGTGGCTCTGCTGCGGCAGGGCGCCCGCGAGATCATCGACGGCATCCCGCACTGACGGCCGCGATGCCCTGACGCCGGATCAGGCGGTGCCTTCCTCCGCCTGATCCCGAAGGAAGACGCTCACCTGGTGCGCCAGGCTGTCGCGCACGGCGCCCTGCTGGGCTCCGGCCGGTCCCTCGTGCGCGCCGATACCGCCCGACCAGAGCCGGCGGTCGGTCCACTCCTCCTCGACGCGCAGCTGCACCTGGACGTCCACCAGGCCCAGGGACGCCTCGGCGCCGGCCGCGTACAGCACGGCGGTGGCCCGGCGCAGCGGATAGACGTCGAAGCCCTCGATGAACTGCGAGTTGCGCCAGTCGAGGAAGGCGCTCTCCCCGTCCGGGCCGATGCGTACGTCGATCTGGCCGTCCTCGAGGTGGATGCCGAGGTGCCGGCTGCCACGGTTCTCGACCGTCACGCGGAGGCAGAAGTACGTCAGTCCGTCGGCGGCGTCGTCCCGGCCGCGGGGCGGCTCGGCCAGTTCCAGACGGTGGACGCGGACGCGCAGACCGGCATGCTCGTCGTACTCCTGCCAGTCCCCGACCACGTTCGGCTCGTACACGCTGCACCTCTCGACCTCTGGAAGCTGCTTCCTATCTGTGGTCCGAGCGGACTGTCAAATGAGCAGAATGCGCTGTGGCCAGGCAGTTCATCCCTTTTGATCGGTGATCAAGCCGTGCCCAGCGGTTATCCGGAAACAGTCGGAGAAAGCGTTTGCCGGGGCGTGCCGCACATCACTTTCCCGGGTGAAGATCAACGGGCCAGACGGCCCAGCAGGGCCGAGGCGGCGGTGATGCCGAGCGCGGCGGCCACGAGCAGCACCGCGAAGTCGGTCCCCAGGTGGTGGGGTGTGCCGAGGAGGAGGCCGCGCAGGGCGTCCACTTCGTAGCTGAGCGGGTTGGCCTTGCTGACGGCCTGGAGCCAGCCCGGCATCACGGACACCGGGTAGAGGGCGTTGGAGCCGAAGAACAGCGGCATGGTGATCGCCTGCCCGATGCCCATGAGGCGGTCGCGGCTGAGGACGATGCCGGCGATGGTCATGGACAGGCAGGAGAAGAACGCCGAGCCGAGCACGACGATCGCGGCGACGGCGAGCAGCTTGAGCGGGTTCCAGGTCAGGGCCACCCCGAGCAGGGCGGCGATGAGCAGGACGACGAGGGCCTGGACGAGTGACTTCACACCGGCCGCGAACGCCTTGCCGGTGATCAGCGCCGACCGCGGGGTCGGGGTGACCAGGAGCTTGTTCAGGATGCCGGCGTCGCGCTCCCAGATGATCTGGATGCCGTAGAAGATGGCGATGAACATCGCGGACTGGGCGATGATGCCGGGCGCCAGGTAGTCGACGTAGGGGATGCCGCCGGTCGGGATGGCCCTGATGCGGCTGAAGGTCTGGCCGAAGATCAGCAGCCAGAGGGCCGGCTGGACCGCGCGGGTGTACAGCTCGGTGCGGTCGTGGCGCAGCTTTTGCAGTTCGACCGCGCACATCGCGCCGACCCGGGCGGGCAGCAGCCGCCATCCGGCGCGGGGCCGCGGGGGTTTCAGCAGCAGGCCGATGCCGTCGGGGTGGGCGGGGGCGGGGTCAGCCGACACGGCGGGCGGTGCGGCGGGTGCTTCGGACATCGCGGAAATCTCCTGCCTCGTCGTCGAGACCGCTGCCCGCCACGTCCCGGAAGACGTCCTCCAGCGTGGGCGGCGCGTCCGGGGCCGTGCCCGCGGCGCGGCGGCGGGCGCCGAGCCCCTCCCGGAGTTCGGCGGGGGTGCCGAGGGCCCGGATCCGGCCGCGGTGCATCAGGGCGACGCGGTCGCAGTACTGGTCGGCCTCGTCCATGTAGTGGGTGGTCACGAGCACGGTCATGCCGGTGGCCGCGCGCACGGCGCCGATGTGCTCCCAGACGCCGGTGCGGGCGATCGGGTCGAGCCCGATCGTCGGCTCGTCGAGGATGAGCAGGCGCGGGGCGCTGACCAGAGCCTGGGCGAGTTCGAGCCGGCGGACCATGCCGCCGGAGTAGGTGGCGGCGCGCCGGTCGGCGGCGCCGGCGAGGTCGACGGCGGCCAGGGCCTGGGCGACGCGCTCGGCGCGTTCCCGGCGGGGCACGTCGAAGACCCGGGCGAACAGGGCGACGTTCTCCCGTCCGGTGAGTCCGGCGTCCGCGGACAGCTGCTGCGGCACGTAGCCGAGCAGGCGGCGCACGGCCATGCGGTCCCCGGCGGCGTCGAGACCGAAGACGCGGACCCTGCCGGAGGGCACGGGCAGCAGGGTGGTGAGGCAGCGGATGGCGGTGGTCTTGCCGGCGCCGTTCGGGCCGAGCAGGCCGAAGACCTCGCCGGGCCGGACCGTGAGATCGAGTCCGTCCACGGCGTTGGTGTCGCCGAAGGCGTAGGTGAGCCCGGTGCAGACGACGGCGTCGGCCTGCCCCCGGTCGGTGTCCCGCGTCATGACTCCTCGGCCTCCTCGTGCAGGGTGTCGGCCAGCTTGCGCAGGGCCGGGATCGCGGCGAGCAGGGCCCGGCGGTCCGTCTCGTCCAGGCCCGCCACGTGCCGGCGCACGAGGTCCGCGCGGCGGCGGCGCCACTCGCGCAGCCGGGTCTCGGCGGCGGGCGTGGGCAGCAGCCGGGCGGCCCGCCGGTCCGCCGGGTCGGTCTCGCGGGCCAGGTAGCCCGCCCGGGCCAGCTGGTTGACCAGGGTCGACACCGAGTTGGCCGCGAGCCCGAGCTCCTTGGCCGCGTCGGAGATACCGATGCCGGGCCGGGTGACGACCAGGCGCAGCAGTTCCGCCTCGGCGCCGCGCAGCCGGGGGTCGGGCATCTCGCGCCGCAGGCGCCGCCGGATCAGCCGCTGGACCCCGACGAGCGCGTCGGCCAGCTCTTCGGGGAAGGTCTCCGGCTCCATGCGGCGACATTAGCTCTGTAACAGAGCTAATCGATCCAAGGTGCGGTCAAGGAGGGTCAAGAGACGGGCATGCCGAGCGACTGCGGAGCCACGGGCCCCCGAATGCCGTATTGTCAGAATTGTTTGGTTATGTCCCTGCTCGGGAATGGGCAGGGAAGTGCTTCGGACAGGAGGCACGTCCGTGGGAGCCGGCCTGCCGGGCCCCGGTGCCCTCCGCGAGGTCCGACTCCGTGCTTCCCATGGTGTCTGTCCATCCAGCACCTGCTCAGGGAGGTGCGCACCATGCGTATCGCCGGCAGCACCCGAACGCACCCCCACGACGACGCCCCCGACACCGCCGCGGCGTTCGCCCGTCTGGCGCGGCTGCCCGAGGGGCCCGAGCGCAAGGCCCTGCGCGACGAGCTGGTCGAGGCCTGGCTCCCGATGGCGGAGCGGATCGCCGTCCGCTTCCGGGGCCGCGGCGAGGCCTTGGAGGACCTCTACCAGGTGGCGGCCCTCGGTCTGGTCAAGGCCGTCGACCACTACGACCCGGCGCGCGGCAACGCTTTCGAGGCGTACGCCGTGCCGACCGTCACCGGCGAGATCAAGCGGCATTTCCGTGACCACATGTGGACGCTGCACGTGCCCCGCCGGGTCCAGGACCTGCGCAACCGGGTGCGGCACGCCGCCAAGGAGCTGTCGCAGACCACGCCGGGCCGCGCCCCCACGGTCGCCGAGATCGCCGAGTACGCCCACCTCACCGAGGGCGAGGTGCGCACCGGCATGGAGGCCCTGGAGTGCTTCTCCGCGCTGTCGCTGGAG
Organism: Streptomyces olindensis; assembly: GCF_040645895.1. Classification (NCBI taxonomy): domain Bacteria; kingdom Bacillati; phylum Actinomycetota; class Actinomycetes; order Kitasatosporales; family Streptomycetaceae; genus Streptomyces; species Streptomyces olindensis. Next base: position 5,788 of record NZ_JBEYZD010000124.1, read on the forward strand.
GCGGAGATGCCCGGCACGGACGGCTACGCCCTCGGGGACGCGATCGGCGGGCCGGACCCGGCCTTCGACACCGTCGTCAACCGCGTGGCGGTCAAGCCCTGCCTGGAGGCCCTGCCGGAGCGCGAACGGATCATCCTCTACCTGCGGTTCTTCAAGGGCATGACGCAGAGCCGCATCGCGGAGCAGCTCGGTATCTCGCAGATGCACGTCTCCCGGCTGCTCAGCAGCTGCTTCGCCCATCTGCGGGAGGAGCTGCTCGACGACGCCCGTTGACGCACGGGGGCCGTTGACGCATGGGGGCCGGGGGGAGCCGGCGCCGCCGGAGGGTCAGGCCTCCGGCGGCGTTCCCGGGAGTTCCGGCGGCGCGCCGGGGATCTGGGTCGGACCGGCGCGGTCGAGGGCGTCCTCCAGTTCGGCCCGGATCTCCTCCGGCATCACGCCGGTGCGCCCCCAGATGATGATCAGTTCCGCGACGTTGCGCAGCTTGATGTTGGTGTGCTGGGAGACCTCTTTCAGCACGGCCCACCCCTGGTCGGGCGAGACCCGGCCGAGCACCACGACCATCCCGATCGCCTGGTCCACGACGGCGTGGGAGACGACCGCCTCCTTCAGCTGCTGGATCTCCTCCTGCAGCTCGAAGATCCGCTCCGAGCCCCCGTCCGTGGGCATGGTCACCTCCGGGTCCGGTGCGCCGCTGCCGCCAGGGCCCCAGCGGGTGCTTGAGTGCCCTGACACAGTGTCCGACCCATCCATCGTCGTCACTCGGCCCGCCCGCTGCCACCGGGGCGGACCAGCCGGTTCACGACACCGTTTCGGCACCGCCGCCGGGGTACTCGGCAGGCGCCCACAGCGGTTCCGGTTGGACACTGGTGTCATTCCTCCGGTGTCTGCCAGGCCGACGAGATCAGGACGCGACTGCCATGAACCACGACATGCCCACCTCCTTCGGCACGAAGGACGTCGTCTCATCACATTCCGTGTTCGGCGCGCCTTGCTGGGTGAGTCTGACCAGCCGGGACGTCAAGGCGACCGAGGAGTTCTACGGTGCCGTGCTGGGCTGGCAGTGGCGGCCGGCCAAGCTCGGCGACCGGTTCCGGATCGCGCTGGCCGACGGCTCGCCGGTGGCCGGGATCGCCGGGGTGGCGACCATGTGGCAGATGGCGGTGGCCTGGACGCCGTACTTCGCGGTGCGCAGCGCGGACGACGCGGTGGCACGGGTGCAGGAGCGCATGGGCACGGTCGCCGTCGGGCCGATCTCGCTGCCCCCGGGGCGGGCGGCGCTGCTGGCCGACCGGGACGGGGCGACGTTCGGGATCTGGGAGGGCGACCTCTTCACGGACTGGGAGACCTGGCGCAACGCCCAGCCGGCCTTCATCACGCTGCACACCCGGGACGCCTTCGACGCGGCCATCTTCTACGGCGAGGTCCTCGACTGGGCCTCGGAGCGCCCCGGCTGCTGCGAGGTGCACTACGAGGGCGGCGAGGTCGTGCTGCGCAGCCGCGGTGACGTGGTGGCGCGGATCGAGTCCGGCGCGCTGGAAGCGGCCCCCGACCCCACCATCCGGCCGCACTGGCAGGTCCACTTCACCGTGGACGACGTGGAGGCCTGCGCCCGCGCCGCGGAGCTGCACGGCGGCAGCGTGCTGTCCAAGGGCGGCGACGAGGCGGTGCTGCGCGACCACGACGGCGCCCAGTTCACGGTGACGGCACGCCGGGACCGCTGACTGCCTGGGCATCCGGGAGCCGTCGTCAGGAGCGGCCGTCGTTCGTCACCCGCCCTTGCGGCGCGACGCCCGGGACGGTCGTGACAGCAGGACCAGGCTGCGGGCGTCGACCGTCAGGACCGTGCCGGCCTTGTGCTCGGACTCGTCCGGTGTGCCCTCCGGGTCGGCCGTGTCGATGAGGGCCGTCCAGCGTTCGCCGTAGGCGGCGCCGGGGAGGCGGAAGTCGACCGGCTCCCAGTGGCTGTTGAACAGCAGCAGGAACGAGTCGTCGACGACGGGGCGTCCGCGCGGGTCGGGTTCGGCGATGGCGTCGCCGTTGAGGAAGGCGCCGACGGAGTGCGCGTCGCCGCGCTGCCAGTCGTCGTCGGTCATCTCGGTGGCGTCCGGCGCCAGCCACACCAGGTCGGGCAGGGGCTGGTCGGCGCGGGTCAGGGTCTCGCCGAGGAAGAAGCGGCGCCGGCGCAGCACGGGGTGGCCGGTGCGCAGCCGGATGACGTACCGGGTGAACTCCAGCAGGTCGCGCTGTTCCCGGGTGAGCCGCCAGTCGATCCAGGAGATCTCGTTGTCCTGGCAGTAGGCGTTGTTGTTGCCGCGCTGGGTGCGCCCGAGTTCGTCGCCGTGGCAGAGCATCGGGATGCCCTGGGACAGCAGCAGCGTGGCGAGGAAGTTGCGCTGCTGGCGGCCGCGCAGTTCCAGGACGGCCGGGTCGCGGGTCGGGCCCTCGGCGCCGCAGTTCCAGGACCGGTTGGTGCTCTCGCCGTCCTGGTTGTCCTCGCCGTTGTCCTCGTTGTGCTTGTCGTTGTAGGAGACGAGGTCGCGCAGGGTGAAGCCGTCGTGCGCGGTGACGAAGTTGACGCTGGCGCGCGGGCGGCGCCGGCTGTGCTGGTACAGGTCGGAGGAGCCGGTCAGGCGGGAGGCGAACTCGCCGAGGGTGTGGTCCTCGCCGCGCCAGAAGTCGCGGACCGCGTCGCGGTACATGCCGTTCCACTCCGACCACAGCGGCGGGAAGTTGCCCACCTGGTAGCCGCCCTCGCCGACGTCCCACGGCTCGGCGATCAGCTTGACGCGGCTGATCACCGGGTCCTGCTGGATGAGGTCGAAGAACGCCGAGAGCCGGTCCACCTCGTGGAACTGCCGGGCCAGGGTGGCCGCGAGGTCGAAGCGGAAGCCGTCGACGTGCATCTCGGTGACCCAGTACCGCAGCGAGTCCATGATCAGCTGGAGCACGTAGGGGTGGCGCATCAGCAGGCTGTTGCCGGTGCCGGTGGTGTCGTAGTAGTGCTCCCAGTCGCCGTCGACCAGGCGGTAGTACGAGGAGTTGTCGATGCCGCGGAACGACAGGGTCGGGCCCAGCTCGTTGCCCTCGGCGGTGTGGTTGTAGACCACGTCGAGGATCACTTCGAGCCCGGCCGCGTGCAGGGTCTTCACCATCTGCTTGAACTCGGTGACCTGCTGGCCCCGCGTGCCGTGGGCGGCGTAGCCGTTGTGCGGCGCGAAGAAGCCGATGGTGTTGTAGCCCCAGTAGTTCGACAGGCCGCGGTCGTGCAGCACGCCGTCGTGGACGAACTGGTGGACCGGCATCAGCTCCACCGCCGTGACGCCCAGCGAGGTGAGGTGCTCGACGACCGCGGGGTGGGCCAGTCCGGCGTAGGTGCCGCGCAGTTCGTCGGGCACCTCGGGGTGGGTGCGGGTCAGCCCCTTGACGTGTGCCTCGTAGATCACCGTGTCGGCGTAGGGCCGGCAGGGCCGGGTGTCGTCGCCCCAGTCGAAGGCGGGGTCGGTGACCACGCCGAGCATGGTGTGCCCGGCGCTGTCGGCCGGGTCGGGGCCGTCCGGGTCCCGCTCGTACAGCGAGGGGTGGTTGTCGATCTGCCCGTCCACCGCCTGGGCGTACGGGTCCAGGAGCAGCTTGGCCGGGTTGCAGCGGTGGCCGAGGGCGGGGACCCAGGGCCCGTGGACGCGGTAGCCGTAGCGCTGGCCGGGGCCGACGCCGGGGAGGTAGCCGTGCCACACGAAGCCGTCGACCTCGTTCAGCGGTACCCGGGTGTGTGTGCCGTCGTCGTCGACGAGGACCAGCTCGACGCGCTCCGCCACCTCGCTGAAGAGCGCGAAGTTGGTGCCCTCCCCGTCGTAGGAAGCGCCCAGGGGGTAGGGGCGCCCGCTCCAGGCGGACGCCCCTTTCCGTGTCTGCCGCCGCGTCACCGGGCCTCCTCCAGGACCTCGTCCGGCGTGACGGCGGGGCCGGCCAGCTGCGCGACGCGCTCCTCGCGGGGCACCTCCAGGCCCTCGCGCTCCTGCGGGGCGGGCGCGGTCGGCACCAGCGGGACGCGTTCGCCGGCGCGAGCGCGCTGCGAGAACCAGATGACCTTGCTGCCGGTCTCGGTGGCGCAGCAGCCCCAGCCGTCGCTCATGGCCGCGAGGTGCTCCAGGCAGCCCCGCAGCTCCTGGTCCGGGCGCAGGGCGCGGTCGTTGTCCCCGATGGCGGTGATCAGGTGCTGCCCGTTCCACCACATCTCGATCGACGTGTTCTTGTCCGTGGCGTGTTCGTCGATGGCCTTGAGCAGCATCTCGGCACCGCCGCAGACGGGCTGGACCAGGTTGTCCAGGTCCCAGAACCTCAGGTGAGCGGCCAGAATGCGGCTGACCTGTCCCACCCGTTCCGGGCTGACTTCCACGTCGAGGTGGTAGTAGCAGGGCACTGCGGTCTTCATCGGTCGGCTCCTCACCGCGAAGCTCAGCTCCTCCTCGCTCCCGCGGTCCTGCGGGACGAGCCCCGAACACGGAACGTGAGCGCGTATCGCTTCTGAGTCACCTTCAGCCTGAGGGTGCTAGCCCGTTCGTGCAACACGAGCGCACGGTTGAGGCGGTGGAGCACACAAGTGAGCACACTCTGAGGGCCGGCACGACGCGGCCGAACCGCCACTGGTTGAAGATCCAACAAGACGCTGCGTCGTCACCCGTGCACCATGTGTGAAGAACTCGATCGCCGTTACGGGTCCGTGCCGCTGTGCGCACGGCCGCCGTCCGACCGTCGGGAGACCGTGCCCCTCGAGCCCGAAAGGTGATCGGCGCCATGCTGCTACCCGCCAAAGCCGAAGTCGCCCGGCAGTTGCGGCGTTACCGGGCCTGGGAACGCGTGATGCTCGCGGCACCGAACGACCGCACGGTGCGGACCACGTTCGAGGACTCCGGCTACACGCTCTGCGTGCTGATGGGCAAGCGGTGCGCGCGGGAGGCGGCGGACGCGGCGGAGCGGTACCTGCGCACGAACCAGGTCGCCTATCTGCAGGAGACCCGCCCGCAGGAACAGGACGAACGGCCGCGTCCGGCCGCCGCGGTCGGACGAAGACCGCCGGCGGTGGAGCGGCGTTCCGCTGCGGCGGAGCGCCGCTCCCCGGCGGGAAGGTAGCGGCCTTCGCGCACATCTCGTCCCCTGAACCGGGCTCCGGGCCCGGCGTTCCCAGCACGGTGGAGGTGAGGACCATGAGGAGGACCCGGGCCATCGGCCGCATCCCGGTACGGGACGTCCGCCCGGCCGTGGAGAGCGGCAACCGGCCGGCCAAGGCGGTCGTGGGTGAGACGTTCGAGGTCACCGCCACCGTGTTCCGGGAGGGGCACGACGCGGTGGCCGCCAATGTCGTGCTGAAGGATCCCGAGGGCCGTCCCGGCCCGTGGACGCCGATGCGGGAGCTGGCCCCGGGCAGTGACCGGTGGGGCGCCGAGGTCACCGCGGACGCCGTGGGCCGCTGGACGTACCGGGTGGAGGCCTGGAGCGATCCGGTGGCCACCTGGCGTCACACGGCGGGCATAAAGGTTCCGGCCGGCATCGACCCGGGCCTGGTCCTGGAGGAGGGCGCCGACCTGTACGAGCGGGCTGCGGCCGGTGTACCGAAGGAGGCCGGCCGCAGTGTGCTGCTCGCGGCGGCCCGGGCACTGCGCGACGACACGCTGTCCCCCGCCGCGCGCCTGGCGGCGGCGTTGACGCCGGAGGTGGACGCGGTCCTGGCCCGGCACCCCCTGCGGGACCTGGTCAGCACCTCCGAGCCGCTGCCCCTCCTCGTCGAGCGCGAGCGGGCCCTGTACGGCTCCTGGTACGAGTTCTTCCCGCGCTCGGAGGGCACTCCCGAGCGGCCGCACGGTACGTTCCGGACCGCCGCCCGGCGGCTGCCGGAGATCGCCGCGATGGGTTTCGACGTGGTGTACCTGCCGCCGATCCACCCCATCGGCACCACCTTCCGCAAGGG
>NZ_JBEYZD010000125.1:0-11050 GCF_040645895.1 Streptomyces olindensis
GGAGCCGACCAGCCGCAGCGCCGCCAGCCTGCGGTCGCGCCGCTCGCCGCCGAACCGCACGGCCGCCGTGGTCGCGCGACGACGTCTCCATGCACGCCGGTCCGGTCGGCCCGAGGGCGAGCGGATACAGTGCGCGAGACGGCAGCATGGCCAGGGAGGGCAAGCGTGACCGACACCAGCGACACCCGACCCGCCGAGAGTGCAGCGGAAGCTCCGCGGCAGAGCCGGCTGCACCGCCTGATGCGTCACCTGCCCCTGATCGCCCCCGTCCTGCTGTGGACCGTGCCCTGCTGGGTGCTCCTGTACGCCGGCCAGCACTGGCCGCTGCCCGTCACACTGGCCGGCACCGCGCTGTGCGTCCTCGGGCTCGTGGGTATGCCGCTCGCGATGGTGCGCGGCCACGGCCGGCGTCAGCAGGACCGGGCGGCGATCGTCGGTGACACCCTGCTGGGCACGAGCTGGGTCCTGTTCACCTGGTCCGTGCTGCTCGGCGTCTTCTTGCGGCTCGCCCTGACCGTGGCGGGCGTCGGCGGGAGTGAGGACCGGGCCCGCATCGTCACGTGGGCCGTCCTCGGCGTGTCCGCCCTCCTCCTCGCCTGGGGGTACGCCGAAGCCCGCCGCGTGCCACGGGTGCGCCGACTCGACGTGCAACTGCCCCGGCTGGGCGCCGGGTTGGACGGCCTCCGCGTCGCCCTCATCACCGACACCCACTACGGCCCGCTCGACCGCGCCCGCTGGTCGGCACGGGTGTGCGAGACGGTGAACACCCTGGAGGCCGACCTGGTCTGCCACACCGGCGACATCGCGGACGGCACGGCCGAACGCCGCCGCGCCCAGGCCGTCCCCCTCGGTACCGTGCGGGCCACCCGGGCCCGGGTCTACGTCACCGGCAACCACGAGTACTACAGCCAGGCCCAGGGCTGGGTCGACCTGATGGACGAGCTGGGCTGGGAGCCGCTGCGCAACCGCCACCTGCTGCTCGAACGCGGAGGCGACACCCTCGTGGTCGCCGGTGTGGACGACGTCACCGCCGAGTCCTCCGGCCTCGCGGGCCACCGCGCCCACCTCGCCGGAGCCCTGGACGGCGCCGACCCCGACCTGCCCGTCCTGCTCCTGGCACACCAGCCCAAGTTCGTCGACCGGGCGGCGGCCGCCGGCATCGACCTCCAGCTCTCCGGCCACACCCACGGCGGCCAGATCTGGCCCTTCCACCACCTGGTCCGCCTCGACCAGCCCGCCCTCGCCGGCCTGAGCCACCACGGCACCCGCACCCTCCTCTACACCAGCCGCGGCACCGGCTTCTGGGGCCCGCCGTTCCGCGTCTTCGCCCCCAGCGAGATCACCCTCCTCGTGCTGCGCTCCCCGCGGCCGCCCGCCTCGGCGTAGCACTGGGCCCGGCCGCGGATCTACGGCCGGTGTACCGAGACGACCTCGTACGGTACGAGGTCGAGTGTCGCGATCTTCAGTACTTGCTCCATGCACGCCCGCACGTCGGCGTCTTCGCGCGCGGCCGCCAGATCCGCTTGCGAGCGCCACTGGTTGTAGTTGGCCACGCGAGTGCCTTCCAGGCCCCGGTGAATATTGGCCTGGACATAGCCCGGCTGCTTCGGCATGACCTCTCGCGCCATGTACTGCAGCAGCTCGATCAGACGTTGCTGATTCTCGGGAGCGACGGTGAAGACATTGATGTAAGTGACCACGTCGTTGTCCGTGCTGATCTCGGTCATGCTCACTTTCTCCTCGCAGGCCCGTGAGAGATGGATCTGAGGCTGCCTAAGACTGCTGGTGTCCTGTTCCCACGGTGACGATGCCCTTCGGCCTCGCGCCGGTCCTGTTGTCGTAGAGGACATCGCCGGTGGACTTCTTCCAGATCCTGATGCGGAAGGTGTCCGGGGCGTCGGTGACGGTGACTCTGAAGGCGTAGCCGTCCTTGCCGCCCACCGCGCCGGTGCCCTGGTAGACGGCCTGGGAGCCGTTCACCACGAGCCAGTCGGAGCCGGTCGAGCGGAAGGTCAGCCGGGCGGGGCCGAAGACGAACATGGCCTTGCCGGTGGGGACGGTGGCGCCCTTCCGGTACCGGGCGTCCAGGGTGAAGGCCGCCTTGCCGGTCAGCCCCGGCTCGGCCGGGTAGGCACCGGCCGGTGAGGTGATCGTGCCGACGCCGGCCGCGGGTCCGGCGGCACGGTCGTAGACGATCAGCTCCGCGAGCGTGCTGGTGTCCGTGCCCGCGTCGTCGTCGGTGACCGTGACGACCGGGCGGTGGATGCCCGCGTCGCCGTAGACGTGTGCGGCGCGGCAGCCCGAGTCGGTGACCGTGCCGGTCGTCGGCCGGCTGCCGTCCTTCCAGTCGACCTCGCAGGTGTGGCGGTCGGCCGTGCCCGCGTCGGTGAAGGAGGCCGTGACCACGGCGGGCTTGCCCACCGGGACGGGCGAGCCGGGGCCCTCGGCGGACGTGATCGACGGGGCGGCGTTGGAGACCTTGACGGTCGCCGTGTCGGTGCCGCGTCCGCCGGTCAGGGTGACCTCGAAGGTGCCGTCGTCGGTGCAGGTGAGGGTCGTGCGGGCCGCGGCGGGGTCCTTGACCGCGCACGGGGCGCCGTCCTGGACGGTCCACTTGGGGGTGCCGGCTCCGGAGACGGTGCCGGCGAGCGTGATCGCCTCGCCCTCGGTGCCGGTGGCGTCCGGCCCGGCGTGGACGACGGTGACCGGGTCGATGCCGCCGAGGGTCGGGACGGCCTTCTCGATCAGGCCGTCGGAGTCGAACTCCAGCTTGTCGATGGTCGTTTCGCGGTGGGTGCCGTCGCCGCCGGGGATGGCGAAGCGGTGGTAGGCGATGTACCAGTCGTCGGTGTTCGGGACGTGGACGACGGAGTGGTGGCCCGGGCCCTTGATGCCCAGGGACAGGTCCTTCTCCAGGATCACGCCCCGCTTGGTCCAGGGGCCGGTGGGCGAGGGGCCGGTGGCGTAGGCGACGCGGTAGTTCTCGTCCCGGGTGTCGTTCTCCGACCACATGAAGTAGTAGGTGCCCTTGCGCTTGATGACGAAGGTGCCCTCGTTGTAGCCGCTCGGGGTGATGTCCTGGACCTTCGAGGTGTCGATGGAGGTCATGTCGTCGCCGAGCGGGACGACGTAGGCGCGGCCGTTGCCCCAGTAGAGGTACTGCTTGCCGTCGTCGTCGGTGAAGACCGCCGGGTCGATCATCTGGCCGCGGAAGTCACCGGCCTTCAGCAGCGGCTTGCCCAGGGCGTCCTTGAACGGTCCGGTGGGCGAGTCGGACACCGCGACGCCGATGTTCGCGTCGGCGCAGAAGTAGAAGTAGTACTTCCCGTCCTTCTCCGTCATCGCCGGCGCCCAGGCCCTGCTGTCCGCCCAGCTGACGTCCGGTCCCAGGTCGAGGATGACGCCGTGGTCCTTCCAGTGGACCAGGTCCGTGGAGGAGTAGGCCTTGAACTGTGTGCCGCTCCAGCCTTCGAAGCCGTCGGTCGTCGGGTAGAGGTAGAAGGTGTCGCCGAAGCGGATGATGTTCGGGTCGGCGTTCAGGCCCGGCAGGACCGGGGTCTTCATGATCAGCGCCGAGACCTTCCAGGTGCGCTTCTTGCCGTCGGACCCGGTGACCTCGTACGTCACCGGCTGGGTGAAGTCACGCACGCTGCCGGAGGCGGGGCTGATCGTCGCGCCCTCGGCGAGGGCGAACTCCGGTGCGAGCGCGGTGAGATCGGTGCCCGCCTTCATGGGCAGGGTGATCGTGCCGCCCGCGTTGTCGATCAGTGCGTCGACCTTGAGCGCCGGGTGCGTCACCTTGGCGATGCCCGCGGTGTTGCCGCTGAGTCGCATGACCTCGGTGCCCGTGAGAGCACGGTCGTAGATGCGGAAGTCGTCGACCTCGCCGCCGAAGTACGGGTCGGCCGCGTACAGGGAGCGGCCGATGTAGCCGCTGTAGTCCTTGGCCGCGTCGTACAGCTCGGACGGCTTGATGGTGGTCGTCGTACGGGCCGCCTCGACGCCGTCGGCGTAGAGGACCATCGTGCCGGTGGCCCCGTCGAGCGTCACCGTGACGTGCCGCCACTGGCCGGGGGTGAGCTGCGAGCCGGCCGTCAGCTTCGACTCGGCCGACCAACTCGCCTTGGTGATGGCCGAGTAGAGGCTGGAGCCGCCGTTGGACGGGGTGGCGAAGAGGTACTTGTCACTGTCGGGTCCGAGCCCGAACAGCCACTGGAAGCTGCTGCCGCCCTTCCACTTGGCGTACGTCGACACCGTCACGCTCCCGGCGTTCTTCAGCACGCCGTTCGGGATCTTCACGTACGGCGAGCTCGACGAGTCACCGGACATCTTGAACGAGCCGCCGTCGACACCGGTGCCGAAGTCGGGTGTGCGGACGTACGTGCCGTGGTGGCCGTGGCCGCTGGAGTCACGGGCGATGCTGCCGCCCGTCTCGTCGAAGTCGTAGTGCAGCAGGAGGTCCGCCGGGACGTCCGGTCCTTCCTCGGACACGGTGACCTCGGCGCGGACCGGGATCGCGGTGCCACCGGGCAGGCTGCCGGTGACGGTGAAGGTGCCGGCCTGGGCGTACTTCGACGCCGGCACGTCCTCCCACGTGACCGCGACGGGCCGCTTGGCGCCGTCGGCGTACTCGGCGATCACCGTGGCGGGCAGGACCGGAGCCTCGCCGACCCGGGTCTTCACCGACACGTCCTCGACGCTCTTCACGACCTGGTCGGGCTGGTAAGCGCGCAGCAGCCGGTCGTACTCGGCCTGGGTGACCGGCAGGACGGTGCCGTGGCGGGGCTTGGCGGGCAGGTCGTAGCCGGTGGAGGGGGTCCAGGTGCCGGAGTCCAGGTCGGTCGTCTCGAACGGGATGTAGCCGCGGCCACCGAACTCGTCGAGGAACGCGTACCACTTCTCCTCGGTGTTGGACTTGAACACCAGCGGTCCCTCGGCGGCGTTCATCGCGCCCTTGCCGATGCCCTCGGCGACCGGGGTCCAGGACGGGCTCAGGATCGAGTCGCTCTTCTCCTGGAAGATGAACTTGCTGTTGGGGGTGGAGGAGGTGTTGTTCCGCTCGTCCTTGGACAGGCGGTAGTAGGTGCCGTCGTGCCGGATCATCGTGGAGTCGATGACCGAGTAGCCGCGGTCGATCCAGACCTTGGGCTCGCTGAAGGTGTAGAAGTCGCGGGTGGTGGCGTACATCATGCGGTTGTACGTGTCGCCGGAGTGGTCGGCGTTGTCGTACAGCTTCGACGCCCAGAAGACGACGTACTCGCCGCGCTCGGCGTCGTAGAAGGCCTCCGGCGCCCAGGTGTTGCCCGCGCTGTCGGGTGAGACCCTGACCAGGCGCTGGTTCGTCCAGTGCACCAGGTCGGTGGACTCCCAGACCATGATGGACTTGCTGCCGGTGCGCTGGGAGGCGTCCCAGTCGCCGTTGCCGTAGATCCTGAGGTCGGTGGCGATCTGGTAGAACTTGTCGCCCTCCGGGGAGCGGATGATGAACGGGTCGCGCAGGCCCTTCTCGCCGAGCGTGGAGGTGAGGACCGGCTTGCCGTCGTTCAGCTCGCGCCAGTGCAGCGGGTCGTTGCCCTTGCTGAGGGCGGCGTAGAGCTGTTCGCCGTCGGAGGTGCCCTCGCCGGTGAAGTAGCTGAACATGTAGCCCTTGAGGGCCTCGTCGGCGGGCAGTTCGGGCACCTTGGCCGTCAGGACGCGGCTCGCTTTCGCCTCGCCCTTGGTGACGGTGGCGGTGAGCTCGACGGTGGTGGCGCCGTCGCCGTGCGCGGGGCGGTGGACCTCGCCGTCGGCGGAGACGACGTCCGGCTTCGCGGAGGACCAGGTGACGGCCGTGCCGTACTTGCCGCCCTTGGGCAGGGTGAGGTTGCCGCGGGCGTCGTCGAGGTTGTGGACCGTGAGCGCCTCGGCGGCCTCCCGGGTGGCGGCCGCGTCGTCGAGCGCGGGCCGGACCGTGACGTCGAAGGTCTTGGTGCCGGTCACGGTGCCCTTCTTCAGGGTCGCCGTGAGCGTGGCACGGCCGTCGGGTGAGCCGGCCTCGGGGCGGGTCACCTTGCCGGTGTCGGACACGACGGACGGGTTGTCGCTGTCCCAGGTGATGGAGGAGCCGCCGGCCGGGCCGGTCCTGGGCAGGTCGAGGTCGGAGGTGACGGCGCTGGTGTCACCGAGGGTCAGGGCGTCCTTGTCGTCGGCGATGCCCTGCCTGGCGACGGGGAGGGAGAGCTGCTCGACCTCCGGGCCGTCCAATGCCCGGTCGTATACACGGAGGTCGCGTATCCGGCCCTTGAAGAGCCTGTCGCCGTCGTAGACGGACTTGCCGATGTAGTTGGCCTTGGTGGTGCCGGAGCCGATGGCGCCGGGCGTGGTGGTGACCGAGGTGTTGCGGCCGGCCTCGACGCCGTCCTCGTAGAGCACGCCGGTGGAACCGGTCTGGGTGTAGGTGATGTGCTTCCAGACGCCCCGGGTCAGGTTGTGGGAGTCGGACGGCTTGGTGGTCTGCTCGGTCGACCAGTTGCCCGTCGCGACGGAGGTGCGGAAGGAGTTGCCGGTGGTGAACAGGTAGCCGTTGCCGCTGCCCGCGCTGGTGTTGCCGAAGCCGTAGAGGAAGTAGGGCGTGCTCTGGGCGGGGTCGATCAGTACGTCCAGGGAGACGGTGATCGAGTTCATGCCCTTCATGACGTCGTCCGGCACCTTGATGTAGGTGTCCGACCCGTTGAAGGCGAGTCCCTCACCGGATGCCGACCAGTCGGCGCTGCCGTTGAGCGTGCCGTCGCGGCCGTGGCCGGAGGCGTCGGTGACGGTGCCGCCGGAGTCCGCGTCGAGCTTGTACCACAGGGCCAGGCCGTCGGTGATGTCCGCGGCTCCGGCCGCCGGTGCGGCCGGTGCGGCCGTCGCCGGGGCGGTGGGTCCGGCGAGGGTGAGCAGCATCGAGGCGGCGGTCAGTCCGGCGAGATGACCCGCCCGACGTCTCGCGCGGCTGCGAAGTCGTGCGCATCGTGCGACGTGCGTCATGTCGAGGTTCCCTGCTGAGGCATGGCGGATGACGGACAAGGCGGAACGCGATCGAGGCCGACGAGGCGACGGCAAGCCCGTGCCGTGAACCCGCCGTTACACGCAGATGACGTGTGTTGCGAGAGTTTCAGTCGACGCCCAGGGCAGCGTCAATAGGTTTCGAACAATGTCCGACAGGTCGAACGAATCAGTCCCTCACTCCAGGTCGCTCCATGACCACCGAGGGGCGGCATCCCCGCTGGGCTCACGACCGTGGCGGAACCTCTCCGGGTTTTCCTGGTGACTGACGTATCGAGCGAAGTGACCCGTGGCAGGGAGCCGTTCGAGCAAGGTGGCAGCCTGCTCTCGCGCTCCCGCCTCCCGCAAACGCTCCAACAGCCGCCCCACCGCGTCCGGTTGGTCGACGGCGACGTGGCTCGCCGCCCGTTCGGCCAAGGCGGCAGCGTGCTCCCGCGCCCCCACCTCCAGCAGAAAGTCGAGCAGTCCGGCCACCTCGTACGGATTGTCGAGGGCGTGGGTGGCCGCCCGTGCGGCCAGGGCGGCGGCCTGCTCCTGCGCCCCCACCTCCAGCAGACTCTTCAACAGCCACGTCACCGCTCCCGGTTCGTCGAGGACGGCGTCGGCCACGACCCGCTCGGCCAGAGCGGCGGCCTGCTCCTGCGCTCCCGCCTCTTGCAGGACTTCCAGCAGCCGGGCCACCCCGCCCGGTTCGTCGAGGGCGGCGTGGACGGCCGGGTCGCGAGCCAGCAGGGCGTCCACTTGCTCCGTCGCCCCCACCCGTCGGAAAAGGTCCAGCAGCCATGCCACCGCGCTCGGATTGTCGAAGGCGACGTGAACGGCCGGACCGCGGGCCAGCAGGGCGTCCACCTGCTCCCCCGCTCCCGCCTCCCGCAGGATGTCAAGCAGCCGGGCCACCTCGTACGGGTCGTCCAGGGCGACGTGGGCGGCGGCCCGTTCGGCCAGAGCCGCGGCCTGCGCCTGCCCTCCGGCCTCCCGCAGACACTCCAGCAGCCGGGCCACCGCGTACGGGTCGTCGAGGCCGGCGTGGGCTGCCGCCCGCTCGGCCAGGACGCCGGCCTGTTCCTGCGCTCCCACCTGCCACAGCCGCTTCAGCAGCCGGACCACCGCGTACAGGTCGCCGAGAGCGACATGGGTGACGGGGTCGCGGGCCAGCAGGGCTTCCACCTGCTCCCAGGATCCCGCCTCCCACAGGCGATCCAACAGCCATGCCACGGCGTCCGGGTCGTCGAGGGCGACGTGGGCGGCGGGGTCGCGGGCCAGCAGGGCTTCCACCTGCTCCCGCTCCCCCGCCTCGCGCAGACGGCCGAGCAACCGGGCCACCGCGAACGGATCGTCGAGGGTGGCGTGGGTGGCCGCCCGTGCGGCCAGAGCGGCGGCCTGCCCCCGCGCCCCCACCTCCCGCAGACCCTCCAGCAGCCGGCCCAGCACGTACGGATCGTCGAGGGCGGCGTGGGTGGCTGCCCGTTCGGCCACGGCGGCCAGCTGCTCTGCCGCTGCTGCCTCCCGCAGGCACTTCAGCAGCCAGATCACCGCGTCGGGGTTGTCGAGGGCGATGTGGGCGGCGGGGTCCCGGGCCAGCAGGGCGTCCACCTGTTCCTGCATTCCGGCCTTCCGCAAACGTTCCAGCAGTTGGGCCACGGCGAACGGGTTGCCGAGGGGAGCGTGGGTGGCCGCCCGTTCGGCCAAGGCGGCGGCCTGCTCCCGCGCCCCCGCCTCCCACAGTGTCTCCAGCAGCCGGGCCAGGTCCTCCGGGGCGTCGAGGTCGACGCGGGCCACGGCGCGTTCGGCCAGGGCCTCCACCTCCTGTGACGCCCCCGCCTTCCACAGGCTCTCCAGCAGTTGGGCCACCGCGAACGGGGCCTCGGGGGCAGTGTGGACGGCGGGGTCGCGGGCCAGCAGGGCGTCCACCTGCTCCCGCGTCCCCACCGTCCGAAGGAGGTTCAACAGCCGGGCCACCGCGTACGGGTCGCCGAGGGGGATGTGGGTGGCGGCCCATCGGGCGGGACGGGAGTCGGTGGGGTCCAGGGCATGCAGGTGACGGACGAGGGTGTACGGGGCGTGCGGGTCGCCGTGCGCGGTGGCGTGTTTGTGGAGCTGGGCGGCGTCCCGGTAGAGGCCGCGGGCCCAGGCGGCGTCGCCGAGGGTGTCGAGGTCGGCGGGGTGAGCGTGGGAGGCGGCCGCAGTCCAGAAGGCGACGGGCGGGATGTCCTCGGCGCGGTGGCGGCGCCCGTACTGGTCCAGGTAGTCGGCCAGGAGGTAGAGCGGGCCCTGGGCGCGTCGGTCCGGTGGTCCCGCGGCGGTGCGGCTCGCGGCGGACGGCCGCTGGTTGCGCCCGGCTCCCGGTCTGACGGGGATGAGAATGCCGGGAAGGCCGTTGCAGGGCGTGGTGACGTACCCCAGGGCGTGGCTGAGCCAGTCGGCGTCGAGCGTGTTGTATTCGGTGTCGGTGAGGTAGCCGGGGGCAGCGTCGGCCAGCCATGCCAGAGGCAGGTGGGGGCCGGCACCCAGGCGGCGGGCATCCATGGCAGCGTGGATCAGGGCCCGGGTGGCGCCCCGCGTCGTGTCGTAGCGGGCGGTCAGGGCGGGCACACCGGCCAGATACTGGGTGACCTGCGCATCCTGTGCACGCTCGGCGGCCCGCGCGAGCCGGGGGTCCGCGTCGTCGATGCCGGCGACGGCAGCCAGGTCGGCGCGGGTGAACGCGTCCGGCACGTCGATCTCGTGTCCGGCCAGCAGTGCACGGGCCTGGGCGTGCCGATCCCGCCCCGTGCGGGTGACCAGGGTGTCCCAGTGCTCGGGCCACAGGGTGGCCAGTATCAGCACCGGGGCCCGTGACGGGTCGTTCAGCAGTTCCCGAAGCCCTGCGGCGACCTGCTCGCCGAGCGGGTCCGGACCGACGTAGTACTGGGCCTCGTTCAGCCACACCACCGTGTGGGGTGCGATGTCCGCAAGGTGGGCCAGGGCCGCATCGGGGCGGCTGGGGCTCAAGGGATGCCACACCCGCCAGGGGTCCGGCAGCTCCCGGACCGCCTCCCACATGGCGCGGGTCTTTCCCGTGGAGGAACCCCCGACCAGCACCGCGATCCCGCTGCGTCCGGCCTCCGCGGCGGTGACCACCGCTTCCAGACGGGTGTCGTGCGCGCGCGGGACATAGACGGGCAGGGCCCCCACCCGATCGTGGGCGCCCTCGACATCCAGGGCCGGGTGGACCTCCAGATCAACCAGAACGAGCCGGTCGTCCTCGTTGAACTCGCCGACCGGCCGCCCCACCCCCACGGCCATCCGGGCAGCCACCCACAGCTCCCGCACCCGACCGGTCAGATCCTGGTGATCCCAGGCGGCCCGGCGGGCCAGCACCGTCGCGACGGCGCCGACGTCGGCCTGACTGGGTGGCAGGGACGGGGCGCTGATGCAGCGGCGGACGTTGTCCCTGCTGGGAGCCCCCGCCAGGCCGTCATCGCCGGCCACGTCGGCGGTGATCTCATCCAGACTGGGAGCACCCGCCGCCAGGTACACCTCGTACAGCAGATCCTTCAGTTCCCGCAGCGCACGTGGCCATCCCACGTGCGCCCGCGCCAGCGTCCGCGGCCGCTTCGGCCCATTCCGGCCGCCCCCCGTGTCGCCATTCATCGCAGCATCGTCCCCCATCGCGCTCCGGGGCATGGCGCGAACAGCGGTGACGCGCGCTCGGGCTGACACCTCGTCGCGACTCGGAGTCGATCACGGTGCGGGCTCCAGCGTGGACAGCGAGCCGGCCGGCCGCCCATCCACCGTCACGATCCCGTGGAGGACCGATGTCCCGCACCCGCCCCACCCGCCGCGAGCGCCTCACCCTCGCCTGCGCTGCCGTCAGCGGTGCCGTCTCCGGCACCCTCCGGGCCGTCGTCACCTGGCTCCTGAACCAGCTGGGTTGATCGGCCGCATACGTTCCGTCCGGGGCCGGCAACTGGGGCCACGACCTGCGCGTCCTCGACACCACACACCCCGACGCCGCCGCGTACCTGACCGAGGTCTTCACCAC
>NZ_JBEYZD010000126.1:0-10946 GCF_040645895.1 Streptomyces olindensis
GTGCTGTGCGTCTTCGGTGTTACGAGCAGCATGGGTTGCTGTGACCGCAGTGGCGGGGCAGTGGCTACCGCGAGTTCGACGAATCCGATGTGGTCATGGTGCGCCGCATCCGGATCCTGCTCGCGGCCGGGCTGAGTACCGACCTGATCCGGGAGGTGCTGCCCTGCATGGCCGACGAGGGCGCGATCCTGGCGCCGACCTGCGAGGAAATGGCCCAGGGCCTCAAGCGCGAACACGAGCGCCTGAGCCGGTCCGTCGAACAGCTCCAAGCCGCCCACGCCATGCTCGGCGCGATCATCCAGGCAGGCGGACCGGTCACCGTCGGGGCGGGCTGCGACGGATAGTGGCCCGAGCGTCGCAGCGGACATGTCCAAGACGCGCAAAGCGTGCCCTGCCGTCCTGGTCCGGCACCAGACGCTGAAGGTCGTTGCCTGACTTGTTCTGGTCGGCCGCCCCAAAATAATATTGCGGTACTATTTTTTTTATGACGCAGCATGCTGACGCTGACACAAGACGCGGGCAGGTCGCTTCCGCGCTGATGAGTGTGGTCGCCGAACGGGGACTGGCGCGGACCACTCTCGCTGACGTGGCGCGGACGGCGGGTGTGTCGGTGGGGCTCGTCCAGCGCTATTTCCGTTCGAAGGATGAGTTGCTGAGGTTCGGCATCGAGTATGTCTACCGGCGTGCCGAGGAGCGCATCGCGGCCATCCCGGTCGAGCCGCCGATCCGGGGATTCGTCGTGCGGTTGATGGAGACGTTCCTGCCGCTGACGGTGGAGCGGGGTGCCGAGCTGCGGGTCTGGCTCAGCTTTGTGCAGGCGTCGCTCACTGATGCCGATATGGCTGCGGTTCACCGGGACGCCACCGTGCGGCTCCTGCGGGGTGTCGAGGAGGCGTTGGGCGGTGCGCAGCGGGCCGGTGAACTGGCGGCGGGTGTGGATATCGAGGTGGAGGCGGCGGCGCTGGTCGCGTTCGTGGACGGGCTGTGCCTGCATTACGCGGCGACGGGGGACGGGTTCGGCGCGTTGCGTATCAGTGCGGCGTTGGAGGCCTACGTCGGCCGGTTGTTCGGCCGGTGAGCGCGTCGTTGGCGTTGGCGCTGGCCGGGCTGGGGCTGCTGGACAGCACAAGCTTCGGGACCCTCTTGATCCCGATCTGGTTGCTGCTGACCCCGGGGCGGGTGCGCGCCGGCCGGGTCGCCGTCTACCTGGCCACGGTCGCGGCGTTCTACTTCTGCGTCGGCGTTCTTTTGGTGCTGGGGGCCGATGCGGTGCTGGAGGCGGTCCGGGCGGCCTTCGCCGGCGTGGCCCCGACGCGTCTGCGGATCGGGCAGCTCGTCCTCGGTTTCCTCGTCATCGCCTTCAGCTATCGGCTGGAGGCACGCGCCCGCCGGCGGGCCGGCGGACCGGGCCGGTTGCAGCGTTGGCGGGCGGCGGCGATGTCGGGTGCCGTGCGGGACGGCGAAGGTGTGGACGGCCGGGGCGCGCGGGGGGCGGGCGTGCGTGGCCTGATGAGCCTCGCGTTGGTGGCCACGGTGCTGGAGGTCCTCACCATGGTGCCGTACCTGGCGGCTGTGGGGTTGCTCGCGAACGCCGATCTGACCTGGGAGGTCATCGGCGGGGCGCTGGCCGGCTACTGCGTGATGATGATCTTCCCGGCGGTTCTTCTCGGCGTCGTCCGGATCGCCGCGCACGAGCGCGCTGAGCCGGTCCTGCAGCGGATCAACGACTGGTTCACCCGCAACAGTGCCAAGGCGCTCGGCTGGACTGTCGGGGGGATCGGCATCGGAATGGCTCTCAACGCCGTCATCGCCCTTCTCGCCCAGCCCGCCTGAACTCGCGTCAGGCTCCGGCTGCATCGCCGGCGACTGCAACTTCCGGAGCACGCCTGGGAGTTGTGCCGCAATCACGCCTGGTGTCAGTGCCTCTTGCGTGAACGACGTGGTCTGGTTGGCCTGGGCCGGAGGTGTCGACCCGGCCGTCACCGCGGGCGAGTGCTGGGGTGGTCAGGCGTTTGATCGGCCCGGGCGGAGCGAGGGAGGCTTCGTAGCCTTGGCTGAGGCCGGTGCCGGTGCCGGTGTCGGTGTCGGTGTCGGTGTGGGCATGTGAGTACCTCGCCTCGTCGCATACATGATCCCTGCCTGTGGCCATTCCTTGCGGACGACGGGGCGCTTGAGGGTGGTCTCGAACCAGTCTGCTGTGCGGTGCGCGGTGGCCAAGGGGCTCTCGGTCACATCGAGAGCGAGGGCGGTCGGGTTGTTGGGGAGGGTGGGGTCTTGGTTGTGGAGTTTGTGTCCGCGGGCACGGGTCCCGTCGAAGTGGGCGCCAACTGTGAGCACGGTGCGGTTGTGCCGGGGGTCATTGATGTCGAGGTGGGCCAGCAGCCGGCCGTGTGGGGTGTGGTCCGCAGGCAGCAGGACGGTGTGGAGGGGCTGGACGGGCCAGATCCGTGCGCGGTCCTGGAGGACATGGGCGAATTCGTGCTGCGTCGGCGCCAGGTCGTCGTCACACGCGAAGCAGGGGGTTTGTTCTACGTGGGCACCGCATGGGCATGTCGTCGGGGGGGGCCGGGTCCTGTTGTTGGCCGCGTACGGGCGGTCGGACCTCACTCTGCGGTGACCGGCCGTGCTGTTTGGTGTCTCGAAGTGTGTGGTCACATTGAGGTGGGTGGGGTGATGCCGTGCCGGGGGTGGGGTGGTTCGGTCATCTGCTGGGTGCCGATGACGTCGAGTACTGCGAGGCGGCTGGCGGTGTCGCTGCCGGGCGGGGCGGTGAGGATGACGATGCGCAGGCTGTCGCCGGGTTCGGTGAGGATGTCGCAGTCGAGGTTCAGTGGTCCGGCCTCGGGGTGGTGGATCGTCTTGGTGTGCAGTGTGTGGCCGCTGACCTCGTGGGCCTCCCAGAGGGCGGCGAAGCGCGGGCTTGTGTGGCGCAGGTCGGTGACGAGGCGGCGCAGGGCCGGGTCCGTGGGGTAGCGGGTGGATGTGGACCGCAGGTCGAAGACCACGGCGGTTTCGAAGCGGGCCTGCTGCGCTGGGGTGTGGCGCACCGGGCCGGGCGGGCCGGTGAAGTGCTGCCAGATGAGGTTGCGGTCCCGGTCTGCCGGCGGGGAGGGGTCGCCCAGTAGTGCGGCGTGCAGCCGGTTGAAGGCGATGAGGGTCCAGGCTGCGTCGTACACGCCGACGGGTGTGCCCGGCATCTGGTCGAGCAGCCGCTGCACCCCGGGCGTGAGCCGGTGGGGCAGTCGGCTGTCCGTGGGCTCGGGCTGTCGGGCCAGTGCGAACAGATGGGCACGCTCGGCGTCCGCCAGGCGAAGCGCCCGCGCCAGAGCGCCGAGCACCTGGGCGGAGGGGGATGTCGCCCGGCCCTGCTCCAGGCGGATCACATACTCGGCGGAAATGCCTGCCAGCAGCGCCAGTTCCTCGCGGCGCAGCCCTGGGGCCCGGCGGTTTCGCCTCGTCGGCAGCCCTACCGCGGCGGGGGGTACGCGCTCGCGCCACCGGCGCAGTGCCTTCCCCAGATCGCTGCTCCGCCGGGAAGGTCCGCTGTCGTCCTGCGCGCTCATGGCCCCAGTATCGGCGTGCGGCTTCACGCCGTCCTGGTACCGGTGTTACCAGGAACAGCGGTGATCTGTGCGGCCGGCCGCCGGGCGGCGAGGCTGCCGGGCATGACGACGACCCTCATCACCGGCGCCAGCAAGGGCCTGGGGCTGCAGACGGCCCGCCGCCTGACCCGGGAGGGGCACACCGTGTATCTGGGTGCCCGTGACGCCCGCCGTGGTGCCCGGGCCGCCCGGGCGGTCGGTGCCCGCCCGTTGCTCCTCGACGTCGCCGACGACGGCTGCGTCGCGGCGGCCGCGGAGCAGGTCCGCGAGCGCACTGGGCGTCTCGACGTTCTGGTCGACAACGCGGGCGTGGCCGGCCTCGTGCGGGCGGCCGGCGAGGTCACCGCCGCGGACATGCTCGCGGTTTATGACACCAACGTCTTGGGGGCCGTGCGTGTCACCCAGGCGTTCCTGCCTCTGCTGCTCCGAAGTGTGTCGCCGGTCGTGGTCAACGTCAGCAGCGGCTTGGGCTGGCTGGCCGTGGCGGCCGACCCGTCCGCCCATGCCTCGCTCGTACCGTTCTGGATCTCCTCGTTGCCCTGCAACTCGTCCGAGGCCGCCTTGAACATGGTCACGGTGCTGTACGCGCGCGCCCTGCCGCGCATGCGGATCAACGCGGTCGATCCGGGCCACACCGCCACCGACCTCAACGCCCATACCGGCGCCCGGAGCGTGGAGCAGGGCGCCGACATCATCGTCCGCATGGCTTTGATCGGTCCCGACGGGCCGACCGGCGGCTATTACACGGCTGATGGGCCGATGCCCTGGTGACACCCGTGCTGCCGCATGCCAAGCGCACTGCACCGACAGGAGTCCGGTCATGCACCGTCCGCGCCGTGTCGAGGTCGTCATCGACTTCGTCTGCGTCCACTGCTACCTCGGCTTCACCCGCTGCCTCCGGGCCGTGCGCCGCCACCGCGAGGACGGCGGCACCGTTGAAACCGTTTTGTGTCCTCTCCAGCTCCGTCCCCAGGCATCAGCCGCCGGTGAACCGCTGGTCGAGGTCTGGGCGCGCGAGCGCGGAGCGGCCGTTGCTGCCCGGCTCGCGGCCGACACCTCGTTCGGAGTCGACGACGGCCTCGAACTCGATTTCCGCCGTGCGGTGTTCACCAACACCTTCGACGCGCACCGGCTCGCCGCGCAGGCATCCGCGCAGGGCAAGGGCGAAGAGATGGCCGAGCGGCTGTTCCGCGCTTATTTCGTCGACGGCCTGAACATCGCGGACACCGACGTGCTCGCCCGGCTCGCCGCCGAGACGGGCGTCGTGACCAGCAGTGGCGGTGCGGAAGCACTCCAGGCCGAACTCGCCCGCGTCCGCGCACTCAACCTGCCGGCGCCGCCGGTACTCCTGCTCGCCGGCGGCCCTGTCTTGTCCGGGGAGATACGAGAGGAAGACGTCCTCGCCGCACTGGTCGAGTGACACCAGGCCCACATCGTGGCATCGCGGCCGGTTCCAGGAAGGGCGCCGCTTGCGAGGACCAGGGCCTGTCGGGCGGATTGTGGATCGGCAATCAGGCGGCATCCGGAGACCGAGCGCCCTGCGTGCAGGGGTGTCACCTTCATCTGAGTGTCCCCCTTTGCAGGCCGACGAGGGCACCGTGCTCATCGGCTGCCTGGATCTGCGGCGGCAGATCTGGAGATGAATGCGACGGCCTGAGCGAGTCTGGCGCGCACCGCTCCGTCATCGCGACTTCGCCGGCGATGATGATGGTCGGGCTCATCAGCCATGTGCGGTGGGTCGAGCACACCTGGCCGGCGGTGTTGTTCCTGGGCGGCGACAAGAGGCAGAACCCGTCGTTGGCCGCGACGGGGAGGACGCGGACCGGCGCACCGACGGCATCTCGCTGAAGCAGCTGCGTGCGGGGTACGAGGCCCAGTGAGTCCGAAGCAACGAAATCGTGGCCGAGGCCTCCCTGTCGGAACAACGGCCGCCACCTCGACTACCGCGCCGGTAACGCCGACCTCCGCTGGATGCTGCCTCATCTCGTCGAAGGGAGCGGACGGCACGCGGGGCAGGCGGACATCGTGAGAGAGCTGCTCGACGGGGCGGAGGGGGTACTACTGGGTCTCTTCAGTGGGGCGCGACCGGAACCAGAGCCGGATCGAGGTAACGGTGACGGCGCCATAGAAGACGTAGGCGCGTTTGTCGGAGCCGGCGGGCCGTCCGCTCCTGGTCGCCCTTGTGTTGTCGGTTGGTCCGCTGGTTCTTCGGATGGAAGATCGTGTGCTTGATCTGGCGCCGCCTCAGGTAGCGGCGGCTACGACGGGACGAGCAATCGGATCGGTGCTGCCGGGGCGTGCGCCGTTTCAGGGCAGGTCAGTCATGCGCGGCGACGGCTGTGATCCAAAGGCTTCTGATCCGCTGACGGCCATCTTGTGCTGGCTCTGCCGGGCGAGTGGTGGCGGTCAGGCGTGGCACTTGGGCACGTGGCCGCTGGGTACGTCGGGCGCACATCGGCGCCGGCGGTCACAGCGGAATGCCTCCGCTTGTCAATCAGGTCATGCGTGTGGGTGAGCGGAGAAGACACCGAGCGGGAGCGGCGGGCATGCCAAGAAACACCTGACGTCATCGTCATCGGCTCGAGTCCGGTCGGCTGTTCGCTCGCTCGCGCTCTGGTCGGCGCGGGCAAGTCGGTTCTCATGTTCGGCGCGGGGTTGTGGTATCCGGTCCGTTGCGGCGAGTGCCTGGAGGGTGGCTTCGTTTGGTGAGGAGCGTCGATCGGTTCGTGTCGGTGGCGACTTGGCCCGGTTGTTGGTGGCCATGGACGACGGCCTCGCCGTGACATTTGATCCTCGGTCTGCCGTTATGACGTCTGGGAGTACCTGGGCTTCCAGCTGGCAGCCGGAACCTGCTCTGGCGGGGAGCTGGGAGTCTGCGCCGCCACCTGCGTGGTGGGCGGGTTGGTCGTCCACTCGTCGTGCGCGGTACGGCGCCTCGCTGTTCAATGCCGCGGCACTGGTCGGTCGTTCAGTGCTGTTTGCCGGCTTTTCGGGGTTCGGGTGGGGTGATGTCGTGGCTGGTGCGGAGCATGGCCTGGTACAGGGCGGCGTCCTGCGGCGGTTCCGGTAGGTGTCCGCGGGCGGGGGCTTGGAAGGACTGGATCATCCATGCCACGAGGCGGCGCCAGGCGTCGGGGGCTGCGTCGCCGGTGGCGGTCAGGACGCCGGCGTTGGCCATGAGCAGCAGGACGAGGTCCCGGCTGGTGAAGTCCTCGCGCAGTTGTCCGCTGTCCTTGGCGCGGGTGATGAGTTCGAGGAAGCCTTCGTATGCCTGGGCGCGGCACGCCTCCAGGGTCTGTGCGCCGGGGAGGGTCGTGGTCAGGATGTCGGCGAAGCCGCGGTCGGCGGCCTGCATCGCGCAGACCGTCTCGATGTAGCCGGTGAAGCCGTTCCAGGGGTCGGGGTCGGCGAGGGCCTTGGTGGTGGCTTGGACGTAGGCGTCCATCCGGTCGGCGAAGACCGCGGCGAGCAGTTCCTGCTTGGTGGGGAAGCGGCGGAACATGGTGGCGATCCCCACTCCCGCCTCCCGTGCGACGGAGGCCATCGAGGCGTTGATCCCGTCGCGGCCGAACACGGTGCGCGCGGCGGCGATGATCCGTGCCCGGTTGCGCTCCGCGTCGCTGCGCAACGGCTGGGCGGTGGAGTCGGCCACGCCGCTGTTGCCGCCGGCGGGCTGGTCCCGAGGGTTCATGCCGGCCAGCCTAACAAACCGGAGAGCCCTATCCGATTTTCGTGTTACGCTCCCCAGTGAACCGGACAGGGCTTTCCGGATCTGGATTCGGATAGCCCTGTCCACATCTGCTCCCGGAAGGCTTCCCATGCCCACCCTCGCCATCGTCGGTGCCGGCCCTCAGCTGGGCCTCGCCATCGCCCGGACCTTCGGCTCCCAGGGCCACAGCGTCGCCGTGATCGCCCGCAACCGCACCACGCTCGAGGAGATGACCGGCACGCTGGCCGCCGAAGGCGTCACCGCCGCCGCCTTCCCCGCCGACGTCCTCGACCGCGAGGCGCTCTCCCGGGCGCTTGGGGACGCGGCCGCGCACTTCGGCGGCATCGACGTCCTGGAGTACTCCCCGGTCGGGGGGCTCGACTCGACCGTCCTGACCGCCCCGAGTGCGACTGAGCCCGCACATGTGCAGCACGAGATGGAGTTCCAGCTCTACGGAGCGATCGCTGCCACGCAGGCGGTGCTGCCCGCGATGCGCGAGTCCGGCGCCGGCACCCTGCTGTACACCACCGGCGCCGGGTCCATCGACCCCGTGCCGCAGGTCGGCAATGTCAACGCCGCGGCCGCGGCGCTGCGCAACTGGGCGATCAACCTGCACAAGGAGCTGGCCGGCAGCGGCGTGCAGGCCGCTCACGTCGGCATCGACGTGTCGATCGGCGTGTCGGTCGTCCCCGGATTCCCGACGGCCAGGCCCGAGCAGATCTCCCCGGTCTACTGGGAGCTGCACACCACCCACCGCGGCGAGGCCGAACGCGTCTTCAGCCTCTGACATCGCGCCGCTTCGCCGCTGGTCCTGGACCGTGCCGGAGGCTGCCCCGTGCCGATCGCGCACCGGCCGTCTCCCGCGCACGGCAGAAGAGCAGATCCCTGCGGCGCATCTGAAAGCCCTGACCCGGCTGGACGGCCACCTCCCCTGCCGACCGTCCGGCCGCGTCAGCGCGCAGCCACGCGAGCACAGGGCCGAGCCGGGCCACGCTCCCGAGCCCCGCCCCCGTGCGCCAGGCCCACCGGGAGGCACGGGCCGCGCCCGCGCAGACCGCGCCGGCCTCCTTCTCCCGCTGCCTGGCCTTCACCACGGGAGCGAGCGGGGAGCGCCGGCCTTTCGGGACGCTGCGGTCAGCGCCGCGGCCCGCCAGGGCCTCTGGTCGCACGCCCACGCCCTGCTGTTCGGGGCCGGGCGCAGCTGCTCCCGGCCGGCCTCGGGGCGCGTGCCGGCAGCGCGTCGGCGGCCGCCGTGGTGAACATCGGGACGTCGACCACCCGGCCCGTGAGATTGCTGTACCGCACCTCACGCCACCGCTGGGCTTGATACCGCACTTCACGCCACCGCCGGGCTTGATCCATCCCGGCGTGCGCATGGGGGCCGGACTCGGCTCGCCGCACCCCCAGGGGCGTTCGGCGGCCTGGCCGGGCACGAGCGGGGTGTTGGCGGCGACCAGGCCGGCCAGCTCCTCACGCCGGCAGACGGCGTCGACCGGCGGTGCCCGCGCAGGTCGGGGTTGACGAGCGAGCCGTCCCGGTCACCGGATTTCCGGGGCTGTGGTCACCATGCGCTGATGACCGGTGCGCCGCTTTCGTGCTGCTGCCAGGCCTCGTTGAGGCGCGTGAGCCGGCCCGCGGCGGCGATGCCCTGCAGGGCCGCGACCTTGCCGTCGCTGATGTCGAACGCCACGGCGCCCACGACCCGGCCCTCGATCACGGCGAGGACGGCCGGGGAGCCGTTGACCAGCGCGATGTGGAGCGCGGGGGAGCCGCCGGCCATCCGCCGCTTCGCCGGGGTCGGCTTGAAACCGGCCCGCACGTAGCTGGCGACGCGCTCGCGCGTCTTGTACCGCAGCAGCCGCCTGGCCAGTCCGGCGCCGTCCGAGACCACGGTCGCGTCGGCGGTGAGCATCGCCACCAGCCGTTCGGTGCGCCCCGACGTCGCCGCGGCGAGGAACTCCTCGACGATCCGGCGCGCGGACGCGGGGTCCGCCTCCTCGCCGCCGCGGCGCTCGGCGGTGACCCGGCGCCGGGCGCGGTGGACATGCTGCTGGCTCGCCGACTCGGTGATGTCGAGGAGCCCGGCGATCTCGGCATGCGGGTAGGAGAACGCCTCGCGCAGCACGTAGGCGGCCCGCTCGACCGGTGAGAGACGCTCCATGAGGACCAGTACGGCCAAGGACACCGATTCGCGCTGCTCGAAGGTGTCGGCAGGGCCCAGCATCGGGTCGCCCTCAAGGAGCGGCTCGGGCAGCCAGTCCCCGGCAGCGCGCTCATGACGCGCCTGCGCCGAGCGGAGCCGGTCCAGGCAGAGATGGGTGACGACCTTGGTCAGCCACGCCTCCGGCACCTCGATACGCTCCCGGTCCGCGGCCTGCCAGCGCAAGAACGTGTCCTGCACGGCGTCCTCGGCGTCGGCCGCCGAGCCGAGCAGACGGTACGCAAGCGAGGCCAGCCGCCCCCGGCCGGCCTCGAACCGATCAACGGCTGCCATGTCCATGCAGAACAGTTTATGCGGCGGCCCCGACACCGGCCCGGTCAGGCGTAGTGGCCAGGCGGCGCCTGCGCTTGGGCATGCCGAAGGTGGGGTGGGCGATGCTCCACCCGGCCCCCGTGAGTATGGCCGCCTTGAGCCGCGCGGCGGTTGGGCCGCCCAGATACCACGACTTCGACCGGACGTCCCCGTCCACCATCTGGAAGATCGCATCCCGCTTCCCGAGGCTGATGTGGTTGCCGTAGTACTTCAGCCCGGTGGTGGGGACCTTGCTGCCCGTCAGGCGCGCGATGATCGCGGCGGTCGCCTGCATGTTGGTGTAACCGGCCGAGCCGCAGGACATCGGCAGCGGCCGGCCGTTGTCGCCGATCGCGTAGGCGCAGTCACCGGCGGCGTAGACATCCGGATGCGAGACCGAACGCATGCTGCGGTCGACGACGATCTGACCGGTCCCGGCGACCTCCAGGCCGGCGGCGGCAGCGATGGAGTGCACGGCGAACCCGGCCGACCACACGGTCACGTCGGCCGGGAGGGACCTACCGCCCGCGGCGATCGCCCGTGCCGGCTCCACGGCTTCGATGCCGGTGTGCTCGTGGACGGTGATGCCGAGCCGACAAAAGGCCTGGCGCAGGTGCCGGCGAGCCTTCGGCGAGAGCCACGCGCCCAGCTCGCCCCGGGCGGCAAGCGCGACCGAGAGGTCGGGCCGGGACTCGGCGAGCTCCGTGGCGGTCTCGATGCCGGTCAGCCCCTCACCGACCACCAGCACGGTGCCGCCCTCACCCAGGCCGGCCAAGCGCTCGCGCAGACGCAGCGCCGAGGACAGCCCGCTCACATCGAAGGCGTACTCGGCCAGGCCCGGGACGTCATGATGGGCCACGGAGCTGCCGAGCGCGTAGAGAAGCGTGTCGTACGCGAGCTCGCCGTCGCCGTCCTCACCGGTCACGGCGACGGTCCCGCGCTCGGGGTCGACGCCGGTGACACGCGCCAGACGAAGCCGCACCCCGGTGCCCGCGAAGATGTCGGCGAGCTTGCGGACCACGAACTCCTGGCCGCTCGCGACCTGGTGGAGCCGCATCCGCTCAACGAAGTCGGGCACGGCGTTGACGACGGTGATCTCGGTGTCGGCGGGGGAGAGCCGGCG
>NZ_JBEYZD010000127.1:0-10802 GCF_040645895.1 Streptomyces olindensis
CGGGGTCTGGTGCGCACATCTGCCGCGTTGTCGTCACTCGCCGACGCTCCGCGTCGACTCCCTCCTCCGCCTTGCAGCTGCACGCACCAGACCCCGCTCACCGGCGCTGATGAAGTGCTGCCGATTTTCTGCGCCGTGATCCAAACGACAGGCCCAACCCCGGCCGGGGCCGGCGGCGCGCCGTGCCGAACGGCCGATTCCGCTCGCGCCGGGCGGGTACTCCGTCCGCCTGACGGCGTCGAGGGAGGAGGTCACGACATGAGTGGATCGGACGACCTGCCGGTCGTGCGCACACTCGCCGAACTCACCGAGCTGGTCGAACGGCACCAGGGCCTCTACGTCCGCTGGTCGCGCGGCCCGGGGACCGATCTCCGCGACGTGTCCAGCACCGACGACCTGACGGGCCTGTCCATGCCGGGCCTGTCCGCCAACCCGCTCGACGTCGAGGAGTGGTGGGAGGACCGGCCCGTCCGCGTGTGGGTGGCGCGCCGCCTGCACGACTACGCCCACCTGCCGCACGAGAAGGGGCCCGGTGTCCACCCCTGGGTGCTCGCGGGCAAGGAGACCGCACGCGGTCCCGACAACGAACCGCTGGTCACCGACGTCCGGCCGATGTGCCGGCTCGACCCACAGGTGATCGACGAGGCGAAGGCGGAGGTGGGCCGACAGGAGAACCCCTGGGGGACGCTGCGCCGCAGCTGACCCCCAGGGGCTCGGCGGGCCGAGCGGCCGCCCCGGGAACCGGCGTCAGCCGGAGCGGCGGCGGGCGGCCGCGCG
Organism: Streptomyces olindensis; assembly: GCF_040645895.1. Lineage (NCBI taxonomy): Bacteria > Bacillati > Actinomycetota > Actinomycetes > Kitasatosporales > Streptomycetaceae > Streptomyces > Streptomyces olindensis. Next base: position 778 of record NZ_JBEYZD010000127.1, read on the forward strand.
ACGCTTCAGCGCACGCCGTTCCGTCTCGCTGGTGCCGCCCCACACGCCGATGGACTGCCCCGTGTCCAGCGCCCACTGCAGGCACTCCTCCTGGACGGGGCAGCGCCGGCACACGGCCTTGGCCTGTTCCGTCTGCAGCAGGGCCGGGCCGGAGGTGCCGATCGGAAAGAAGAGCTCGGGGTCCTCGTGCCGGCAGGCAGCGTGGTCTCGCCAGTTGTCCATCGAAGTCACCTGCATCGCAGTAGAAACGTGCTCTTTCGGATGCTTACTCCTTTTCGGGTCACCTGTCGATGCCCGGTGAAACAGCGCCTTCCCGGACAACCGCTCACTGCTCGCGCATGCCCCAGGGGGAGCCGTACGCCGTCAGCAGGTCCAGGAACGGGCGGGCCGGGAACGCCTCCGGGCCGAGCACGCCCGCCCCCGACCAGGCGCCCGAAGCGAGGAGTTCGAGCGCGACCACGGGGTTGACGGCGGTCTGCCAGACCACGGCCTGGGAGCCGTACTCGGCCATGGACCACTCGTTGTCGACCACGTGGTACAGGTACACCTCGCGCGGCCGCCCGTCCTTCACACCCCGCACCCACGTGCCGGCGCAGGTCTTGCCCCGCATCCGTTCGCCCAGGGTCGCCGGGTCGGGCAGGCACGCGGCGACCACGTCCCGGGGCGAGACGTCCACCGGCCCGTCCGGCCCCGGCACGGTGACCGGGTCCGTGCGGTCCAGGCCCAGCAGGTGCAGCGTCTTCAGCGTCTCGACGAACTCCCGGCCCAGGCCGTACTTGAAGGTGACGCGGCGGGCGTCGACCCAGCGCGGCACGAGCAGCACCTCCTCGTGCTCCACGTTCACGCACTCGACGGGGCCGATGCCCTCGGGGAAGTCGAACACCTCGGGCTCGCTGAAGGGCTCGGTGGTGAACCAGCCCCGGCCGGCCTCGTAGACGACCGGCGGGTTGAGACACTCCTCGATGGTGGTCCAGATGCTGAAGGAGGGGGCGAAGCCGTAGCCGTCGACGGTCAGGTTCGCGCCGTCGCGGACGCCGATCTCCTCGATCTCGTCGAAGAGTTCGTCGGCGGCGTGGCGCGCGAACACGTCCGACAGGCCCGGCTCCACGCCCATGCCGACGAGGGCCAGGACGCCCTCCCGCTCCCACTGCGCCGCCTGCGCGAACTGCTCGTCGCCGAGCTTGACCCCGCACTGCTCGTACGGCCGCTCGGCATGCGGGCGGGACAGCGACATCGCCATGTCCAGGTAGGTGACTCCCGCGGCACGGGCCGCGCGGAACAGCGGCATCACGAAGCGGGGGTCGGTGGCGTTGAGGAGGACGTCGCAGCGGTGCCGCGCGAGCAGCCGGGCCACGGCCGCCTCGTCGCCCGCGTCGACCTCCTCCGCTGTGAAACGGGCGTCGCCGCCCAGCGCCGCGACCGCCGCCCCGGCCCGTGCCGGGTCGTGGTCGGCCACCACCATCGCCTCGAAGAACGGCCGCCGCGCCGCGATCCGGGTGATCGCGCCGCCCACGCCCCCGGCGCCCACGAGCAGTACACGCATGACAGAAACTCCCTCTTTGCGAAGAACGTGGCGCGCCCTTGGGGGAGATACAACGCCGCCCTCCGACATAAGGTCAATGGCGTTGGCATAAGGAGGGAGCCGTCGTGCCCAAGCCCGTGGTGCCCGAGGAGAAACGCCGCCGGCGCAGGCCCACCCGGAGCGGCACCGTGCTGTCCGAGCGGCTGATCGTCGAGACCGCGCTGCGCATGCTGCGCGAGCACGGCAGCGCCGGACTGACCGCCCGCCGGCTCGGCCTGGCCCTGGACGCCGACCCGAGCACGCTGTACCGGTACTTCCGGGGCATGGACGACCTGACGCTCGCCATCGGCGACGCCCTCATCGGCCAGGCCCTCGACGGCTGGCGGCGCACGGGGGAGTGGCGGGCGGACCTGCGCGCCTTCGGGCTGCGGGTCCACGCCGCGTACGTGGAGCACCCGCAGGCGGCGGTGCTCACCGCGAGCCGGGTCTCGGGCCGGGCCAACGAACTCGCCGCCGACGAGGCGGTCCTGGACGTCCTGCGCACCGCGGGCTTCCCGCTGCCGGAGGCGGTGCGGGTCTACCAGGCCTTCATCGACACGACCCTGGCCTTCGCCGCCCTCGACGCCGCCTCGCTGGCCCTGCCGAGCGCCTCGCTCCGGGCCGACGAGGAGATGTGGCGCTCGACCTACGCCCGCCTGCCGGCCGCCACCCACCCCCGCATCGCCGAGGCGGCACCGCTGCTCGCCACCCGCATGCTCACCAGCGCCTATCCGACAGCCCTGGAGATGTTGCTGGACAGCGCGGCGGCCCGGCTGGACGACAGTCCCGCGGCGTCAGGGCCGTAGCGCCTGGGCGGCGGTCGCCGTCACCGCCCGGGCCACCTGCTGGAGCGCGGGCGAGTCGAGCTTCCACTGCTGCCAGTACAGCGGGACGTCGGTCGCCCGGCCCCCGGCGAACGGGACGAGCCGGCCGCCGCGCAGCAGGGGCTCGGCCTGCGCCTCGGGCACCAGACCCCAGCCCAGTCCGGCCGCGACGGCCTCGGCGAAGCCCTCCGAGGTCGGCACGTAGTGCCGCAGCGCGCTCGCGTTGCTCCGCCCCCGGGTGAGCCGGCGGACGAAGTCGTCCTGGAAGTCGTCCCGCCGGTCGAAGGCCACCACGGGCGCACCGGGCAGCACCTCCTCCAGAGCGCCGCCGAGCCGGCGCGCGGCGAAGTCCGGCGCGGCCACCGGGAGGTAGCGCATCCGTCCGAGGGCCCGCACCGAACAGCCCGGCACCGGATCCGGTGACGAGGTCACCGCCGCCATCACCACCCCCTCCCGCAGCAGCGCCGCCGTGTGGTCCTCGTCCTCCCGGCGCAGCTCGAAGCAGAGCCGTGAGTCCTCCGGCACACGGCTGAGCACGGGCAGGAACCAGGTGGCCAGCGAGTCCGCGTTCACCGCCACCGACACCCGCGTCGGCTCCCCGGTGCCGCTCAGCCCGAGTTCCGCGTACGCGTCGTGCTCCAGCCGCGCCACCTGGCGGGCGAGCCGCACCAGCACCTCGCCGGACTCCGTCGGCCGCACCGGCTTGGTCCGCAGCAGCAGGACCCGTCCGGTGCGCTGCTCCAGGGCCTTCACGCGCTGGCTGACCGCCGACGGCGTCACGTGCAGCGCGGCCGCCGCCGCGTCGAACGTCCCCTCGTCCACGACCGCGAGCAGGGTCCGCACCTGATCCAGCGGCAGATCCGTCATCATCACGTGCGCTAATGATACGTAAGAATCTTTAGCTGTACGCGTTACGGCTTCCTCCGTAGCGTCGACGCCATGACCAGCACCTTCACCGCCGGGGCCGCGGGCTTCGGCACCGGCCTGTCCCTCATCGTCGCCATCGGCGCCCAGAACGCCTTCGTCCTGCGCCAGGGGATCCGCCGGCAGGCCGTCCTCGCCGTCGTCGGCATCTGCGCCCTGTCCGACGCCCTGCTCATCGCCCTCGGGGTCGGCGGGGTCGGAGCGGTGGTGGTGACCTGGCCGGGCGCCCTGACGGCGGTCGGGTGGATCGGCGGCGCGTTCCTGCTCGGCTACGGCGCGCTGGCCGCCCGCCGGGTGTTCCGGCCGGACGGCGGCGCGCTGCGCACGGAGGGGGAGGCGGCCGGATCGGTGCGCCGGGCCGTGCTGACCTGCCTGGCGATGACCTGGCTCAACCCGCACGTCTACCTCGACACCGTGTTCCTGCTCGGATCCGTCGCCGCCGACCACGGCCCGCTGCGCTGGACGTTCGGCCTCGGCGCCGTCCTGGCGAGCCTGTGCTGGTTCACCGCCCTGGGCTTCGGCGCGCGGATGCTCGGCCGGTTCCTCGCCAAGCCCGCCGCCTGGCGTCTCCTGGACGGTCTGGTCGCCGCCACCATGATCGTGCTCGGGGCCCTGCTGATCGCCGGAAGCTGAAAACGGTCGCCCGGCGAGGGGCGGTTGGTGCGATAGTGATTCCCGCCTGAAAGGTGTAGCGAGCATCGAGAGAATGGCGGCGCGTGGACACGAGCGAGAGCACGACCGGACAGCGGGATCCCGAGGCGGAGCCGCCCCGGCGGCGCGGCTGGCGCCGCTGGGCCATGGACACCCGCCCGCTGCGCCGCCCCGCCTACCGCAGGCTGTGGGTCTCCACGATCGTCACGGCGGTCGGCAGCCAGCTCACCGCCGTCGCCGTGCCCAAGCAGATCTACGACATCACCGGCTCCTCGGCGTGGGTGGGCGCGGCGAGCATGGCGGGCCTGGTGCCCCTGATCGTGTTCGCGCTGTGGGGCGGTGCCATCGCCGACACCATGGACCGCCGCAAGCTGCTGCTGATCACCAACAGCGGCATCGCCGTCACCTCGCTGCTGTTCTGGCTCCAGGCCTTCGCCGGTCTGGAGTCGGTGGCCGCGCTCATGGTCCTGCTCGCGCTGCAGCAGGCCTTCTGGGGCCTGAACGCACCGGCCCGCAACGCCTCCATCGCCCGGCTGGTCCCCGAGCACGAACTGCCCGCGGCCAACGCCCTCGGCTCGACCGTCATGCAGACCGGCCAGGTGGCCGGCCCCCTGCTCGCCGGCGCCCTCATCCCCGTCGTCGGTCTGCCCGAGCTGTACCTCATCGACGCCCTGGCGCTGTGCGTCACGGTGTGGGCGGTGTACCGGCTGCCCTCCCTGCCGCCCCTGGCCGGCACGGCGCTCCGCCGCGCGGGCGTGAAGGAGATCGCGGCCGGTTTCCGCTACATCTCCGGGCACACCGTGCTGCTGCTGTCGTTCCTCGCCGACATCGTCGCCATGGTCCTCGGCATGCCCCGCGCCCTGTTCCCGCAGCTCGCCGCCCAGACCTACGCCCCGTACGGCGAAGGGCTCGCGCTGGGCCTGCTGTTCGCGGCCATCCCCATCGGCGCGGTGCTCGGCGGGCTGTTCTCCGGCACCTTCTCCCGGGCCCGGCGGCACGGCTGGATGGTCATCGGGGCGGTCGTCGTCTGGGGCGTGGCCATCACCGGCTTCGGACTGAGCGGCAGCCTGTGGGTCGCGGTGGCGTTCCTCGTCGTCGCCGGCGTGGCCGACATGGTCTCGATGGTCTTCCGCGGGGCGATCCTGCTGTCCGCCGCGACCGACGAGATGCGCGGGCGCATGCAGGGCGTCTTCACCGTCGTCGTGGCGGGCGGCCCGCGCCTCGCCGACGTGCTGCACGGCACCGCGGGCTCCGCCTTCGGCCCCCGCACCGCCGTCGCCGGCGGCGGACTGCTGGTCGTCCTCGTGATGCTGGCCCTGGCCGCCGCCGTACCGGCGCTGCGCCGCTACCGCGTCTGAGACCTCACAGCGCCCCGCGCCGGTGCAGCGTGTACTGCTCCATCAGCTTGCCCCGGGTCATCTCCAGCCGGTGCGCGAGCACCTCGGCGACGTTGCGCACCAGCAGCAGCCCCAGCTGCGGATCCTCCTCGCACAGCCCCAGCACCGCCCCCGCGTCGAACTCGTAGGCCCGGACCGGACTGAACGCCACCGCGCCGAAGTCCCAGGTGTAGGGCGGGAACAGCCAGGACCAGCCGAGCAGGTCGCCGGCGCCCAGGTTGGCCACGGTCACCCGTTGCAGCGAGTTGACCTGCTGGTCCAGGGAGACGGCGCCGGAGCGGATGACCCAGAAACGGTCGGCCGTGCCGCCCGCCTCGAAGATCCGGGCGTCCTCGGCGAAGGACACCTCCCGGCTGAGCGTCATCAGGCGCTGGCGCTGGGGCGGAGGCAGGGCGGTCAGGAGTTTGATCGCTTTGGTCATGACGCGGAGCCTTTCGCCGGGCGGTCGACTACCGGTGCTTTCCCTACGCCCATTTCAGCGGCTGGCGGGCCCCCGGGCACCTCGGCGTGCACGACTTTCTCGAGGCATGAAAAAGCCCTGGCTGGACGGGGGAAGCCAGCCAGGGCCGTAAGCGGTGGTGTACGGAGGATGGCGGTCGACTCCGTCACCACGTATGAATGAACCGTAAACCATCCCCACCGGGCCACGAGAGACGGAAACCGGTTGCGTGACCTGTTTCACTTCGGTGTCACGGCGTCTCCTCCGCGACCACCCGGACCGTCTCCAACTCCGGGTCCGTCGGGTCGGGGAGGTGCATGCCCGCCTCCAGCCCCGTGCGCAGATACGCCAGCACCGGCTCGGTGAGGCGCTCGCCGGGAAGCACGGCCGGGATGCCCGGGGGATACGGCGTGATCATCTCCGCCGCGACGCGTCCCGCCGCCCGTCCCACCGGCACGTCCTCGGCGGGGCCGAAGAACGCGTCCCGGGGCAGCACCGCCTGCTCCATCCGCAGCTCCGCCGGCGACGGCACCGCCACCCGCGGCGCCCGGGGCAGGTCCCGCGCGACACGCGCCAGGTCCCGCAGCGCCTCCAGCAGCTCCCCGGTCGTCTCCCGGTCGTCGCCATGGGTGATCTGCGCGCCGATGCGGCGGTGGTCCACCAGATGCGCGTCGATGTGCCGGTGCTCGCGCAGCCAGTCCGCCGCCTGGAAGCCCGTGATGTCCAGCCCGGTGAGGTCGATGACCCCGGGCAGCGGGTCCAGGTCGTCGGCCAGGGACGGTCCGCAGAAGTCGTCCCGTCCGTTGACGTGCAGCCCGTCGATCCCCTCGATGGCGGCCCGGACCTCGGCCGCGAGGTCCAGCGCCCCGCCCATCAGCTCCTTGCCGTGCAGCGCCATCTGCCGCCGCCAGCCGTCCAGGCCCGCGAAGATCAGCGACGACGGACTGGTGGTGCCCAGCAGGTCCGCCCGCATCCCCAGCAGCGCCGGCGGGACCAGGTCGCCCTGGAGATGGAAGACGGAGCCCTGCTCCAGGCCGCTGCCCATCTTGTGGATGCTGGTCACACAGATGTCCGCGCCCGCGTCCATCGCCCAGGACGGCAGATCGGGATGGAACGGCAGGTGCGCGCCCCAGGCCTCGTCCACGATCAGCGGGCGCGAGCGCCGGTGGCACACCTCGGCCACCGCCCGCAGATCCGCGCAGCCGCCGTACGGCGTCGGGCTCGTGATCAGCGCGCCCCGCGCGTCCGGATGGGCCTCGAAGGCCCGGTCGAAGTCCGCGGCGGACGGCGGATGGGCCAGATGCCGCTCGGCGTCCCAGCGGGGCTCGACCCAGACCGGCTCGATGCCGGAGATGATCAGCCCCGCCACCACCGACTTGTGCGCGTCACGCCCGATCAGCAGCTTCTCGTGCGGCCCCGCCACCGACAGCATCGCCGCCTTCACCGACAGGGAACTGCCGCACGTGCTGAAGAACGTGTGCTCCGCGTGCACCGCGTCGGCCATCAGCTCCTGCGCCCGCTGCAGCACCCGGCCCCGGGTGAGCCGGTCGTCCAGACCGCCCGAGGCCAGCACGTCCCCCAGGAACACCGCGTCACCGAGGACCTCGCGGACCTCCGGGTCGGCGCCGCGGGCCTGCTTGTGCCCCGGCGGCGTGAACGACAGATGCCCCTTGCGGCGGTACGCCTCCAGGGCTTCCAGAACCGGTGCTCGGGTGTGGTCGACTGTCATGCGCACCGGGTTCCCGGCACCGGCCCCCGCAATCAGCCCGGACCACGCCCCGGCGTGGTCGTGCCCGGGGCGCGGTCCGTGCATGGTCGTGCCCGGTCAACCCTCGGCGGTGTGTTTGCCCGGGGTGAGGATCTCGTCCAGCACGGTCAGCACCGCCTCGTAGGACATCCGCCGCACCGTCGCGTCCCGGGCGCCCTGCGGATCGGTCGCCCCCAGCTCCTCGCTCCTGCTCCGCCATGCCCGCTCCTCGCGCACCGCGCAGGCCCTCGCGCGCTGGATGCGCCGCAGCAGTTCATCGGAATCCACCACATCCATCATGCGCTCCGCGTACCCCGCCGCCGCGCGGAGATGGCACCGACTCACGGCCGTTCGAGGTGTTTTCACGGCTTCGGCGCCCGCCGGAGGTTTGCAGGTGCGGGGAGAGGTCAGCCGAAAGGGGAGACCCGCGGCGCTCGCGCGGTGCGCGCCCCGAACGCCGCGGCAGGTTGAGGAAGCAGCGGGTCCGCGGGCCCAGGCGTGCCCGTGCGGGCGGCCGCGGAACGCGCTCGGGATCCGGCTTCCGTCTTCACTGACCAGGGAGCTGCAGGATGTGCGAGGAGCACATGATCGAATCCGTATTCGAGCCGCCCGGCGCGAACCGCGCCCGGCCGCGCAAACCCGCCGAGGCGCGCCGGGCCGTGGAGCGCGCCGTGGCCGAACGCTGCCGCGCCACCCACACGCCGTGCGACGCGGACGCCCTGTCCGACGCGCTGCTCGTCGCCTCGGAGCTGACCACCAACGCGATCCTGCACGGCGGCGGCGTCACCGACTTCCAGGTGGACATCGACGGCCCCGGCGTGCGCGTCTCGGTGAGCGACCGCAGTGACGAACTGCCCGTGACACCACCCCGTACCGATCCGCACGGACGGCTGCGGCACGGCGGCCACGGCTGGCCCATCGTCTGCCGGCTCTCCCGCGACGTCCGCGTGTCGGACCTGCCCGCCGGCGGCAAGTGCATCACCGCCGTCGTACCCCTGTCCTGAGCAGCCGTGCCACGCCTCCCGGCAGATTGCACAGCAAAGCGGAGTTTGTTCCACCGGTGGCAGGGCAGACGCAGTTTCGTGCTTCGGACCGGAGGCGCGCCAGCGGGAGCGGTATGACTGCCCCGGAGGCCGTCGAGGCGATCCGGGCGTGACCCTCCCGCGGTAAGTCCCTGAAACGACCGTTCAGGAGCGAATCCGCATGCTCATCGAAACGCCCACCAACCGTCCCGGCACGCCCGAAACGCCGACCACCGCCCCGCGGCGGCGTCACGACGACGCCCCCGACACCGCGGCGCTCTTCGCCCGGATGGCGGAGCTGGAGGAGGGGCCCGAGCGGGAAGCCGTCCGCGACGAGCTCGTCACGCTGTGGCTCCCCATGGCCCACCGCATCGCCGGCCGCTTCCGCGACCGCGGGGAGTCCATCGAGGACCTCCGTCAGGTGGCCGCCCTGGGACTCGTCAAGGCCATCGACCGGTTCGACCCGAGCCGGGGTGCCTTCGAGAGCTACGCCGTGCCCACCATCACCGGCGAGGTCAAGCGGCACTTCCGGGACCGCATGTGGGCCCTGCGAGTCCCCCGCCGGGTGCAGGAACTGCGCAACAAGGTGCGGGTGGCACGCCGTGAACTCACCCAGAACCCGGGCAGCCCCGAGCCCTCCGTGGCGGACATCGCCGCCCACACCGGCCTGACCGAGGAAGAGGTCGGCGCCGGACTGGAGGCCCTGGACAGCTTCAGCACCCTGTCGCTGGACGCCGAGCTCTCGGCCGACGACGACGGCTACAGCCTCGCGGACACCCTCGGCGCGGCGGACTCGTCCTACGACGTCGTCGTCGACCGCGAGTCCGCCAAGGAGGGCCTGCGCCGCCTGCCGGAACGCGAGCGGGCCATCCTCTACATGCGGTTCTTCGAGGACATGACCCAGAGCCGCATCGCCGACCGCCTCGGTATCTCCCAGATGCACGTCTCCCGCCTCATCAGCCGCAGCTGCGCCCGCGTGCGCGACGAGGTCCTGGGGCAGCAGCGGACGGGCAACCGGGGCACCGGCGGCACCTCCACGACGGCCTGACCACCCGAACCACGAGGAGCGAACGACATGCTGAGGCCCCATCCAGCCGTGCTGCGCCGCCTGGTCGACGAGTACGAGGCGCTGACGGCCGCCGAGGCCGCGCGCGGACCGGCCGAGCCGAACCCGCGGGCGCGCGACCTGGCGTACACGCTGTGCGTGTCCACCGGCACCCGGGACGTCAGGCGCGCCCTGGAGGCAGCGCACCAGTGGCTCGCGGCCGCACCCGCACCGGCCGGCGAGACCGCTGTCCTGGCCGGCGCACCGCACGTCCCGGTCACGGAGAACGCCTGACCGGAGTGTGTCCCCGGCGCGACGGGGAAGGCGCGAGGCGAACCAGGGCCCGGGGCGGCGGCGGGGGCCGGCGAGCCCCGGCGCGCGGTGGAAGACGGCCCCCCATGACGGCACTAGAGAA
>NZ_JBEYZD010000128.1:0-10761 GCF_040645895.1 Streptomyces olindensis
TCCTCGGAACGGCGCGATCGACTTGCGTGCCGACTGACTGTTCGTTGACGCGCCAACCGCTGCGGGCGGACACCCCCCGACACGTCCCCTTGCGTCGTCCGGCGGCCGCGGGCGCGTCGTGGCTGCCGCCGCAGACCGACGTCGCGGGCCTCGCCGTGCCTGGCTGCGGGCCTCCCCGCTCCAGCATCAACGCCGAGCCCCCGAACCCCCCTTGACCTCAACTCCGGTCGAGGTTGAAAGGTGAGGGGCGTAGCAACCGGCGTACACGACTGGAGTGTTCCATGGCCCGGCGGACCGAACAGCACCCCGATCTCACCGACCCTCGGATCGGTGCTCCCTTCTTCAGTACCTGGCGGGTCGGGAGTCCCGAGCGGCAGCGGCAGGCCGTGGAGGCGATCGCGCGGGCGTGGGAGCGTCGGCCCTGGCCGACCGGAGACCTGCTGGGGTACCACGTGTACGCCGGGCACGACGGGGAGACCCTGCTGCACTACTCGCAGTGGAGGACCGAGCAGGCCTACGAGGCGTTCGCGAAGACCCACCGGCAGGAGCGCGTCGACGAGATCGACACCGCCGTGCCGGGGATCGAGCGGGTGGAACTCGTGCGGTACCGGCGCTATCGCAGCGGCGGGCGCGTGGGCGTCCCGGGGTGTGTGGTGATCGTCGACGTCCGGTTCGACGGGCCCGACGAGGAGCGGCAGCGGGCCTGGGTCGACGCGGTCTTCGAGGCCATGGAGAGTGAATCGGAGCCGCGTTCCGGTGGTGTCTCCGCCCATTTCCACGTGAGTACGGACGGCACCCGGGTGCTCAACTACGCCGAGTGGGAGAGCGCCCAGGCGCACATCGACGCCCTGGCGGCGCCGGGTGACGGTGTCGGCTCGGCGAGCGAGCAGTGGAAGCGGGTGCAGAACTGGCCCGGACTGCTGGAGAGCGGCTCGGTCAAGCGCTACGACCATGTCCTCGGGCTGGTGCCCTGAGGGGGCGGGGCCGGACGGTGCGTCCGGCCCCGCGTCGCCGTACTAGGGGCGGAACCGCAGGACCTGCGGGTCGTGGTCGCTGATCTGGTCGTTGAACTCCGCGTTGACGTGCACGCTGTCGTACTCGAAGTCGCAGTCGCGGCGGATCGACGGGCTGATCAGGATCTGGTCGAGGACCTGGCTGTTGCCCTGGTAGACGTACGAGTAACGCTCGTGGCGGGGGAGCGACTTGATCGCGGACCACAGTTCGCCGCGGCCCTCCAGGAGCTCCGTGGTCTGCGAGAACTCGAAGTCGTTGATGTCGCCGAGCGTGACGACGTCGGCGTTCTTCTGGGTGTCGAGGATGTCCTTGACGAAGGCGTTGACCAGGGTGGCCTGCCGGTGGCGCTGCGTCTCGGAGCTGCGGGACGGCGGCTGGTACTGGGAGGTCAGGCCCTGGTCGCCGCCCTTGGAGTTGAAGTGGTTGGCGATCACGAAGACCGTGCGGCCGCGGAAGACGAACTCGCCGGCCAGCGGCTTGCGGCTGTTCTTCCAGGCCTCGTCGGCGGGCGCGATGCGGCCGGGGCTGTGCGTCAGGTGCGCCTTGCCGCGGATCTTCGTCACGCCCGTGGCCGTCGCGGCGTCGCCGCCCGGGGTGTCCGTGAAGGAGACGCGCTCCGGGTTGAACAGGAACGCCTGGCGGATGTTGCCGCCCGGCTCGCCGCCGTCCGTGTTGTCGGCCGGGTCGATCGAGCGCCAGTCGTAGCGCGGGCCGCCCGCCGCGACGATCGCGTCGATCAGCTTCGTCAGGGTCTGGTCGGCGGCGACCGTGCCGTCGTTCTTCGCGCCGTTGTTGTCCTGGATCTCCTCCAGGGACACGATGTCGGGCGACCGCAGATTGTTCACGATCGCGGCGGCGTGGGCGGCGAAGGTGTCGTCCGTCGGGTCGAGGTTCTCGACGTTGTACGTCGCGACCGCCAGCTCCGAGGAGCGCTGCTTGCGCGTGGTCTCGCGCTCCAGGCCCGCGCTCCTCAGCGTGCCGAGCTCGCTCGCGACGAGCGTGTAGCCGCCGAACTGGTTGTAGTCCAGCGGGCCCGCGGTGGTGCCGGTGAGGGTGTCGCCGACGTTCGCCTTCGGGAAGTCCGCCGTCGCGCCGAGGGACTGGATCTGGAGGCGGCCCGTGTTCTGGGCGTCGTAGGAGCCGTAGACCGTGCCGCCGCGGCGGTTGCGGTTCTCGTGCGGCTTCACCGTCACCCACAGCTCGGTGTACGGGTCGGTGGCGCCGACCACGCGCGCGTCGGAGACCCGGACGGTCATGCCCTCCAGGGACTCGTAGCGGTCGAGGGCGTACTTCGACGGCTGCAGCGGCAGGGCGTTGACCGAGCCGTTCGCGGCGGTGTCGCCGGCCGGTGCGTAGGCGGCCGGGACGGACCGCGCGTCGACGACGGTCGCGGCCGGGAGCGGGTTGCCGCTGGAGACGACCGTGGTCACCGGCTTGGTGATCTCCGTCAGGGACTGGTTGCCGGAGGTGTTGCCGCCGGGGACGTACTCCGCGACCGTGCCGCTGACCTTGACGGAGTCACCGACGGCCACGCCCTTCGGGGTGGAGCTGGTGAAGACGAAGACGCCCTCGCTGGTCGCCGGGTCGGCGTCCGGGCTCGGGTCCTGGATCCAGAAGCCGCGGGACGAGCCGTAGGTCCGGATGCCGGTGACGATTCCGGCCACGTCCGTGACCTGCTTGCCGGCGTACGGGGATATCCGGGTGCTGCCCTGGATGTCGTGGACGCGGAGCGATTCCGCGTGCGCGGGGGTGGTGAGGACGATCGTGGATGCCGCGGAGCACGCGGCGGCGACGGTGAGCGCGGCGAGGCGCGCGGACGACTTGCTCGGCAACGGGATTCCCTCCGGGGACGTGACAGGGCGCCGGGACGAGGGTGGTGCTCGGACTGTCTGCCGCTACCTGTGGGGCGGGCGGTGTGACGCGCGTAGACGGCTGCGGACGGGGCAGGTGGTGGGGCAGCCCCGGTGAACAACTGTCCGCCGACTTCTACGCGCGTCAATCTCCAGCCTGGTCACGTCACTTGTCAAGGTTTCGGCCATGTACGGCGGCTGACGGGGAGATGAAGTGGGCGGCATGGGTGGAAATCCGTCTAGGCTGAGCGGCTGAGTCGTATGAGGCGCCGCTAGGAGAAACAGCCGATGTCAGACAGCTCCCCCCTGCCGCCGGTGCGGCTGCACCCCGAAGCGGAGCTGGCGCGCGACGCGCTGTCCACGCCGTTGCTGTCCCGGGCCGCCCGGCTCGCCCGCTGGGCCGGGCCGGACACCCGGGTCGACGCCGGGGGAGGGCTCGTCGACGAGCAGTTGCCCGCCGCCGCCGAGGTGCTCGGGCTGAGCGGGGACGACGCCGCCGCCGACGCCAGTGAGGCCTGGCGGGTCGCCGTGGACGCCGGGCTCGTCGAGGTCGTCGACGAGGAGGAGGGCACCGTCCGGGCGGGCGAGGACCTCGCCCTGCTCACCGGTGGCTCCCCGCAGGACGTGCTCGCCGTGTGGCTCGCGGCCCTGGAGACCGTGCTCGCCGACGCGAGCGTGCCCGACCTGGACGGGCTCGTCGACGAGGACGGCGAGGTCGACCTCTCCGCCCTCGACTGGGACCCCGAGGCCGAGGCCGAATTCCTCGACGGCGTGCTCGGCAACCTCTACCTGCTGACCGCCGGCGAGGACACACCCGGCGACGCCCCGGTGCCGCTGCCGGCCCTGGCCGCCTCGGTGATCGTGCCCAGCGACATGGGCGAGCCCACCAACGACGTCCTGGAGCAGGTCTCCGACGCGATGATGCGGCTGGACGACCAGTTCCGGATGCTGGAGCCGGTCGGGCTCGTGGCCTACCGGCCCGTGGACGAGGCGCTCATGGCCGATGCCGACGAGGAGCCCGCGGCGCCCGTCGACGACACCGACGTCTCCCGCTACGGCATGGTCCGGCTCACCCCGCTCGGGCTGTACGGGATGCGTGCCCGGCTGCTGGAGGCCGGGTTCGAGGCGCCGGCCGTCGGGGACCTCGCGGACAAGGGCGCCGACGCGCTGCTCGACGGCACGGCCACGTTCCCGCCGGGGGCGGCGCAGGCCGAGACCGAACAGTGGCTCCAGCGGCGCGAAGTCCTGACGGCGGCACGGGAGTTGCTGGCGGCGGCGCGGGGTTCCGACGCCGGGGCGCCGCTGCGGCGGCTGCGCTGCCAGCAGGCCCTGTCGCTGGTGGGAGCCGCGGCCGAGCCGGCGCTGCGGGAGGTGCTCGACGACGCCGAGCTGGGCGGGCTCGCCCGGGTGTGGCTGTCCGAGCACGGTGCGGTGGACGTGCCCGCGCCGTCCGAGGCGATGGTGTACTGGCTGACCATCGACACGGTGGCCGCGCAGCTCGCCGCGGAGGGGAATTCCGAGGAGCTGCGGGCGCTGGTGGAGGGGCTGGCGCGGCAGCACGGTGGGTTTTTCGAGGCCGTGTGGCGGGTCGATCACCCTGCGACCGCCGATGTGCTGGAAGCGATGGGGCGGTTGCATCCCGACAAGAAGGTGGCGAAGGAGGCGCGGAAGGCCGCGTTCAAGGCGCGGTCGCAGCAGGGTGGTTGATCCTGCTGTGCGGGTGCGGCGCCGTTGTGGTTTGTCGCGCCCGCGCGGCGGAGCCGCATATTGATACAGTCCCGCGCCCCTGAGGTGTTGTTCAACCGGCGTTCATGGACGAGCGGGATGGTGTCGCCGAACGAGGTTCGCCACCCTCCACGGCATCCCCCGTCACAGGAGACACCCATGTCGCTCACCCGCAGGGACTTCGCCAGAACCTCCGCGATCACCGGTGCCGGTGTCGCGCTGGCGGGCAGTGTCGGCGCCCTCGCCACCGCACCGAACGCCCTCGCGTCCTACGACACCGACAGCGCGGAGGACGCGACGGACGCCGGGCGCGGGGTCGGCTACGGGCCGCTCGTCCCGGACCCTGACGGGATCCTGGCCCTGCCCGCCGGGTTCACGTACAAGATCATCACTTACAGCGGCCGGACGAAGCTGGAGTCGGGTGAGTTCACGCCGTCCAACCACGACGGCACCGCCGCCTTCGACGGCCCGCGCGGCACCACCCTGCTCGTCAACAACCACGAGCTGAAGGGCCCCCGCGCCAACTGGAAGCACCCGGTGCCGCTCACCGACGGCCTCGTCTACGACCCGGCCGCGTCCGGCGGCTGCACGGTCGTCGAGGTGCGCCCCGACGGGCGGGTCGCCGAATGGGTGGGCATCGCCGGCACCTCCACCAACTGCGCGGGCGGGGCCACCCCCTGGGGCACCTGGCTCACCTGCGAGGAGAACTCCGACCGGGCCGGCACCAACGGCATGACCAAGGACCACGGCTACGTCTTCGAGGTCGACCCCGTCGACCGGCGCGCCAACCGCGACCCCAAGCCGCTGAAGTTCTTCGGCCGCTACGACCACGAGGCCGTCGTCATCGACCCCCGGCGCGGCCACGCCTACCTCACCGAGGACGACGACGAGCCCAACGGCCTCTTCTACCGCTGGACCCCGCCCAAGGGCTTCGCCTACGGCCCCGGGAAGTTCCGCGAGCTCGCCGACGACGCCGGGGTCCTCCAGGCGCCCAAGTGCTTCGACTCCGGCGGCCGGTTCGTCGACGACCTGTCCCGCGCCACGAGGACCGGCACCGTCTACGGCGTCGACTGGGTGGACGTGCCCGACCGCGACGCCCGGGCCACCCCGGTGCGCAAGCAGTTCGCCGACGGCGAGGTCACCCGCGCCCGCAAGCTGGAGGGCATGTGGTGGGGCGACGGCGGCGCCTACATCGTCTCCTCGTACGCCCGCGAGGAGAGCCCCGGCCGGCACGACGGCCAGGTCTGGTTCTACGACCCCAGGCGCCGGACGCTGACGCTGAAGGTGCTCCTCGGAGTGAACCCCGACCCGTCCGAGGACGGCGCGTTCGACGGCCCCGACAACATCACCGTCTCCCCGTACGGCGGCATCGTCCTCGCCGAGGACGGGGAGGGCGTCTCGCACCTCTTCGGTGCCACCGACAGCGGCCGCACCTATCCGATCGCCCGCAACGACCTGAACGTCGGCACCGAGGAGGAGCCGGAGTACAGCGAGTTCGCCGGCGTCACCTTCTCGCCCGACGGCAAGACCCTGTACGCCAACATCCAGGACCCGGGCATCCTGGTGGCCATCACCGGCCCCTGGAAGCGGCAGAAGAAGTAGTTAATTCGCTCGCAGTTCCGATGCGGCGCCTCCTACAGTGAGATCACAACGTCACGCACCTCCCGGTGCGATGGCAGCGGCTACTTCTCTTCCAAAGAATCCGACGCCGCCGCCGACTTGATCTCGGGAGGCGCAGCATGAGGTGGGTGCCCGGTGCGCAGGCAACGGTTACTTCCTTTGATCGGACGGTTGCGGGTTCGAGTCCCGTCAGCGACTTCGGGTCGCTGTAGCTCAATCGGGAGAGCATCCGGATAAGTCCGTCGCCGCATTCTGTCCTCGGGCATCCACCTTTCTCATGCGCGCTTCCCTCGAAAACCTGCAACGAATTCGGGGGAATTCATCATGGCGCGATTCAACGGCAAGGCGGCGCGGGCGCGTCCCGTCTCGTGGGTGACGTCCACCGGGCGTCTGCTGCGAACGTACGAGGGCGGCCGGGGCCGCGAGCGCGACGCGCGCTCCGAGCTGTTCCTGCTCGCCGTGTCGAACTTCGTCGCGCAGCGGACCCTGTACGAGTCCGGCGCCGAGCGCGACGACCGCTTCGCGGGGCTCGTGCGCGAACTCGCCGTCACCGACCCGGAGTGGACGGCCGGCCTCCTCGGCTGGCTGCGCGGCGCGGGCAACCTGCGTACCGCCTCGGTCGTCGGCGCCGCCGAGTACGTCAAGGCCCGCCTGGACGCGGGCGCGACCGGCGGCCCGTCCAACCGGCAGGTCGTCGCCTCCGTGCTCCAGCGCCCCGACGAGCCCGGCGAACTGCTCGCCTACTGGACCGCGACGTACGGCCGCAACGTACCCAAGCCGGTCAAGCGCGGCATCGCCGACGCCGTACGCCGCCTTTACCACGGCAAGGCGCTGCTGAAGTACGACGGCGCCGCCAAGGGCTACCGCTTCGGCGACATCCTCAACCTCGTGCACGCGGCGCCGGACCCGGACAAGCCGTGGCAGGGCGAGCTGTTCCGGTACGCGCTCGACCGCCGGCACCACCCGGACACCGCGGTACCGCCCGCGTCGGACCGCGTCCTCACCGCGCACCACGCGCTCATGGCGCTGCCGGTCGAACAGCGGCGCGCGGTCGTGACCGGTGAGGGCGCCGCCGAGCGGCTGGCCGAGGCCGGGATGACGTGGGAGACGCTGGCGGGCTGGCTCCAGGGGCCGATGGACAAGGCGGCCTGGGAGGCCGTGATCCCCTCCATGGGGTCCATGGCGCTCGCGCGCAACCTGCGGAACTTCGACGAGGCGGGTGTCTCGGACGAGGTCGCCGAGCGGGTCGCCGCGCGGATCAGCGACCCGGCTGAGGTCGCGCGCTCCCGGCAGTTCCCCTTCCGGTACCTCGCCGCGTACCAGCACGCGCCGTCGCTGCGCTGGTCGTACGCCCTGGAGCGGGCTCTCGGCCACTCGCTGGCCAACGTGCCCGCGCTGCCCGGCCGGACGCTGGTCCTCGTGGACCGCTCGGGCTCGATGTTCTGGTCGCGGCTGTCCGACCGCTCGCAGCTCACCTGGGCCGACGCGGCGGCGGTCTTCGGTACGGCGCTCGCACTGCGGGCCGAACGCGCGGACCTCGTTCAGTTCGGTACGACGAGTGACCGCGTGGCGTTCCGCACGGGCGAGTCGGTGCTGAAGGTCCTCGACCGCTTCGGCGACCTGGGCGGCACCGACACGACGGAGGCGGTGCGCCGCCACTACCGCGACCACGACCGGGTGCTGATCGTCACCGACGAGCAGTACAGGCGCCACCACCGGGGCGACCCGACCGAGCAGATCCCGGCCGGCGTGCCGGTCTACACCTGGAACCTCGCCGGACACCGGGCGGGCCACGGCCCGTCGGGCACCGGCAACCGGCACACCTTCGGCGGCCTGTCGGACGCCGCCTTCCGGATGGTTCCGCTGATCGAGGCCTCCCGGGACGCCGACTGGCCCTGGGCGGTCTGAGACACCGTGGCCCGCACCGCGTGGGGAGTGCGGGCCACGGTCATGGCCGGACCCTTGTTGAAGACCGGACTGACATCTAACATTTCAGTCCATGGAAGCCATCCGGCCCGTGCCCCGCACCCTGCTCAGGGACCGGGCGTACGAGGCGATCCGGGACGCCATCGTGGCCGGGGAGATCGAACCCGGCGCGGTCGTGCGGGACGCCGAGCTCGCCGAGCGGCTCGGGCTGTCCCGGGCTCCCGTGCGGGAGGCGTTCTCGCGGCTCGTGGACGAGGGACTGCTGGAGAGCAAGCCGCAGAGCTACACCCGGGTGACCCCGCTCGTCGCCGCCGACGTCCGGGACGCCGCCGCCGTGGTCGGCGCCATGCACGAACTCGTCACGCGGGTCGCCGTGCCCCGGCTCTTCGCCGCGGACATCGCGGCGATGAGCGCCGCGAACGAGCGGTTCGCCGCGGCCGTGGCGGCCGGAGACGTGGACACGGCCCTGCGCGCCGACGACGAACTGCACGACGTCCTGGTCCGGGTCAGCGGCAACCGGGCGGCCGCCGCGACCGTCGCCCGCTACACCCCGCTCATCCGCCGCCTGGAGCGCCGGCGCTTCGGCGAGGGCGGCAGCTGCCGCTCGGCCGGGCTGCACGAGCGACTGATCGACGCCTGCGCCGCCGGTGACGCGGCCGAGGCGGTCCGCGTCACCGCGGAGATCTGGCGGGGGCTCGAAGAGCTCGCCGACTGAGACGACCCCCGACCCAGGGAGGATTCATGTCCCTTGCCTCGTACGCGCGTTACCCCCTCCTGTTCGGGCCCTCGCCCGTCCACCCCCTGGAACGCCTGACCGCGCACCTGGGCGGCGCCTCCCTCTGGGCCAAGCGCGAGGACTGCAACTCCGGGGTCGCCTACGGCGGGAACAAGACCCGCAAGCTGGAGTACCTGGTCGCCGACGCGCTCGCCCAGGGCTGCGACACGCTCGTGTCGATCGGCGGGGTGCAGTCCAACCACACCCGCCAGGTCGCCGCCGTCGCCGCCCGGGCCGGGCTCAAGTGCGTGCTCGTGCAGGAGAGCTGGGTGGACTGGCCCGACGCCGTCTACGACAAGGTGGGCAACATCCTGATCAGCCGGCTCGCCGGGGCCGACGTACGGCTGGTGCGGGCCGGGTTCGGGATCGGGTTCAAGGAGAGCTGGGAGCAGGCGCTCCGGGAGGTCGAGGAGGCGGGCGGCAAGCCCTACGCCATCCCGGCCGGGGCCTCCGACCATCCGCTCGGCGGCCTCGGATTCGCCGGGTGGGCGTACGAAGTGGCCGAGCAGGAGCGGGAGCTGGGCGTCTTCTTCGACACCGTCGTCGTGTGCTCGGTGACCGGGTCGACGCAGGCCGGCATGGTCGCCGGGTTCGCCGCGCTGGAGCAGGCGGGCGGGCGGCCCCGGCGCGTGCTAGGCATCGACGCCTCCGCGAAACCGGCCGCCACCCGGGCCCAGATCGCCCGGATCGCGCACGGCACCGGGCAGCTCATCGGCGTCGGACGCGAGCTGACCGAGGCCGACGTCGAACTCGACGAGCGGTACCACGCGGGCGTGTACGGCATCCCCGACGAGACCACCCTGGCGGCGATGCGGCTCGCGGCCCGCACGGAGGGGATGGTCACCGACCCCGTCTACGAGGGGAAATCCATGGCCGGGCTCATCGACCTGGTGTCCCGCGGCGAGATCGGCCCCGAGGCGACGGTGCTCTACGCCCACCTGGGCGGACAGCCGGCGCTGAACGCGTACAGCGCGCTGTTCTAGGCCGGTCCGCACAGCGGCTGTGCTAACCCCGTCGTCAGTAGTACCCCTTCGTCCCGTCCAGCAGCTCACGCACGATGTCCGCGTGGCCGGCGTGCCGTCCGGTCTCCTCGATGAGGTGGATGAGCATCCAACGGAGGTTGGCCCTGCCGGAGGCGTACCCGGGGTGGCGGCCGACGTCGTCCAGGGACGCCGCGGCCACGATCTCGTTGCTGCGGGCGCACTGGGCCTCGTACTCCGCGAGCACCTGCTGCAGGGTGACGGAGTCGGTGCGCCACTCGGCGTCCTCGACCATCTCGTCGAAGGACGGGTTCCGGGACTCGTCTCCGCCGAGGAACAGCACCTCGAGCCAGGTGTGCTCGACCCACCGCATATGGCTGACGAGCCCGGCCATCGTCATCGCCGGCGAGGTCGGGACGACGGAGCGGTGCGCGTCCGCCTCGCTGAGACCCTCGCACTTCCAGCGCAGGATCTGCCGTTGCAGGTCCAGCCATCCGATGAGCGCGGTGCGCTCGTCGGCCTGGAGCGGGGGGCGTTCGAGTGAAGGAGCCATGCCGGCGGACGTTAGCGTGCCCGTCCTCGGACTGTCGCTTCGTTTTCGGCGACGCGGGCACGGGTCCCCTCGCCCTGTGCCAAGTCCGGCCTCCTGGCTGTCTGTACGGAGGGTCGACGGGAGCGGGGCGCTGTCCGGGTGAGGTGGCACGGTGACCCCGGCACTTTGGTACAGCGGGTGTGCGGCCCGTCAGTGGTGCGGGGCGGCGATGGCGGCGAGATGCGTGCCGGGGCGGACGGAGAGGCCGTTCATGTTGTAGATGATCTTTCCGGTGGCGTTGGCGGTGATCTTGTGTTCGGTGCCGTCGACCGGGTCGAT
>NZ_JBEYZD010000129.1:0-10691 GCF_040645895.1 Streptomyces olindensis
GTGGCCGGCGACCCGGGCCTGTCCGCCGTCGGCGGTGACGAGGGTGGAGAGGATCTTCACGGCGGTGGTCTTGCCGGCCCCGTTCGGACCGAGCAACGCGAAGACCGTGCCTTCGGGGACGGTCAGGTCGATGCCGTCCAGGACGGTCTTGTCGCCGTAGGACTTGCGCAGCCCGGTGGCCGCGATGCCCAGGTTCGTCATGTCGGATGCTCCTCAGAGGCTGCGGGCGGTGATGTCGCCGTAGGCGGTGGTCGCGCGGACGGTCAGGCCGGCGGCGGCGCCCTCGGCGTTCCTGAACGCGTTGTCGATCCGGCCGTAGGTGGTGCCGGCGTCCAGGGCGGCGGAGACCCCGGCGGCCGCGCCGACCGACACGTCGCCGGCCTGGGTGGTCAGCACGACCGTGCCGCGCACGGCCTCGGCGATCCGGATGTCGCCCTTTCCGGTGCTGATCTCCCCGGGGCCGCCCAGGCGGCCGACCGAGACGTCGCCGGCGACGGTGGTGAGGCGGGCGCTCGCGGTCTCGTCGAGCTTGATCGCACCGTGCGCGCTCTCGACGGTGACGTCGCCGAGCCGCCCGACGCCCCGAACCTCGGCGCTGGCCGCCTTCACCTCGACCCGCGAGCCGGCGGGCAGCCGGACCGTCACCTCGATGGCACCGGAGGGGCCGAGGTACTGGTTCTTCGCCGGGGCCTCGATCCGCAGGACGCCGTCGCCGTACGCGACCGTGGCCTGTTCCGCCCCCTTCACGTCGCGGCTCTTCGAGGCGTCCGCGGGCAGGACCTCGACCGTGGTGTCGGCCCGGTCGGCGGCGATGAACCGGACGCGCCCGGCGGGGATGTCGAGGACGGCGGAGATCGGGGCTGGGGTGTCGAACGTCTGCATGGTGTTCTCCTGGTTGCTCGTCGTTTCTGACACCGGAAACGCTACGTTGCGTTCAAGGGAGCGGCAACAGCCTTGTTGCGTAGTTCCAGCGTATAGCCAGGTCACAGTGCCATAATCATTGCAATGAAGCTGACGCGTAACGCAACAACACAGCTTGAGCCGTTGCAATGGAATGGGGGCGAACGCTACTCTCGACGCGTCGGGGAACGTGAAGGGAGATCGTGGTGCCGGGAGGCAGGCTCACTCAGCAGGAACGCCAGCAGATCGCGACGGGACTGGCCGACGGCCTGGCCTACGCGGAGATCGCCAGGCGCCTCGACCGTCCGACGTCGACGATCACGCGAGAAGTGATGCGCAACGGCGGCCCCACGGCCTACCGTGCCGACCTGGCCCACCGCGCCACGGAACGCCGCGCCCACCGGCGCAGGCAGACCGCCCCCCGGGCGGCGGAGGCGCTCCCGCAGTCCCACGGACGTGACGCCGAGGCCGTGCGCGAGTACGAGGAGACGCTGACCACCGTCTTCATGCAGTCGGGCACGCCCAAGATGATGGCCCGGGTGCTGGCCGGCCTCTGCCTCAGCGATTCGGGCAGCCTCACCGCGTCGGAACTCGTCCAGCGCCTCCAGGTCAGCCCGGCGTCCGTCTCCAAGGCGGTCGCGTTCCTCGACAGTCAGGGCCTCATCCGCCGGGAACGCGACGAACGCCGCCGCGAGCGCTACATCGTCGACGACGACGTCTGGTACCAGTCGATGATGGCCAGCGCCCGGGCCATCGCCCAGATCGTCGAGACCGCGCAGCAAGGTGTCGGCATCCTCGGCGCGGGCACCCCGGCCGGCGCGCGTCTCGAGAACATCGCCCGCTTCCTCGACTTCGTCTCCGAGAGCACCGCCCGCGCCGCGGACCAGGCCCGCGACATCCTCCACACGAAGCCCGCGACGGCGACCGGCGGCGCCGTCGAGCATCCCCCGGCGAGCGGCTGAACCGCCGTGGAGCAGCGACCTGCGCTCAGGTCCCTGCCCCGCTTCGCAGGCCCCTTTTTCTTACGAATCCCGGACGTCGTGGGCCGGTGATGTCCTCGGGCGCCGCACCGGGGCCGGGGAGTGCCAGGCTGGAGGCATGCAGCAGCCGTACGAGCCCCTCAGGTCGCCGGACCCGTTCCCCCGGGTCCTGGTCGTCGACGACGATCCGACCGTCGCCGAGATCGTCGCCGGATACCTGGAGCGCGCCGGTTACGCCGTCGACCGCGCCGACGACGGCCCCACCGCCCTCAACCGCGCCGCCGCGCACCGGCCGGACCTGGTCGTGCTCGACCTGATGCTGCCCGGCATGGACGGCCTGGAGGTGTGCCGCCGGATCCGCGGCCAGGGCCCCGTGCCGGTCATCATGCTGACCGCCCGCGGCGACGAGGAGGACCGCATCCTCGGCCTGGAGGTCGGCGCCGACGACTACGTCACCAAGCCCTTCAGCCCCCGTGAGCTGGTCCTGCGCGTGGAGTCGGTCCTGCGCCGCAGCAGGCCCGCCGCCGACACCGGACGGCACCG
This sequence comes from Streptomyces olindensis, assembly GCF_040645895.1. Lineage (NCBI taxonomy): Bacteria > Bacillati > Actinomycetota > Actinomycetes > Kitasatosporales > Streptomycetaceae > Streptomyces > Streptomyces olindensis. Next base: position 2,424 of record NZ_JBEYZD010000129.1, read on the forward strand.
GCTGGGCGCGGCCGGCCTCGCCGTCGACCCGGAGGCCCGCCGGGCCACGAAGAACGACACCGAACTCGCCCTCACCCTCCGCGAGTTCGACCTGCTCTCCTTCTTCCTGCGGCACCCGGGGCGGGCGTTCAGCCGCGAGGACCTGATGCGCGAGGTGTGGGGCTGGGACTTCGGCGACCTGTCGACCGTCACGGTCCACGTCCGCCGTCTGCGGGGCAAGGTCGAGGACGACCCGGCCCGGCCCCGCCTGATCCAGACCGTGTGGGGCGTGGGCTACCGCTTCGACCCCACGGCAGGGGAGGACTGACCGTGAAAGCCACCCTGCTCATCGCCCTGTACGCCTTCGCCGGTGCCGCCGCCTCGGGCCTGGCCGGAGCGGGCGTACTGCGCCTGATCCGGCGCCGCTCGCTGACCGCCTCGCTCACCGTCGTCGCGGCGGTCGGGGTCGTCGCGATGCTCGCGGGCACCCTCGCCGTCGCCTGGGCGATGTTCCTCTCCCCGCACGACCTGACCGTCGTCACGACGGTCGTCGCCATGGCGGCCGTCGTCTCCCTGGCCACCGCGCTGCTGCTGGGCCGCTGGGTCGTCGCCCGCAGCCGCGCGCTCACCCTGGCCGCGCGCTCCTTCGGCGACGGCGGGGACTTCGCCGCCCCCGACGGCCCGGCGACCGCCGAACTGGAGTCGCTGAGCCGCGAACTGGCCGCCACCAGCGCCCGGCTCGCCGAATCCCGGGAGCGGGAACGCGCGCTGGAGACCTCCCGGCGCGAACTCGTCGCCTGGATCTCGCACGACCTGCGCACCCCGCTGGCCGGCCTGCGCGCCATGTCGGAGGCCCTGGAGGACGGCGTCGCCGCCGACCCCGACCGCTATCTGAAGCAGATCCGCACCGAGGTCGAACGCCTCAACGACATGGTCGGGGACCTCTTCGAACTCTCCCGCATCCACGCCGGCACGCTGTCCCTCGCGCCCACCCGGATGTCCCTGTACGACCTGGTCGGCGACGCGCTGGCCGGAGCCGACCCGCTCGCCCGGGAACACGGGGTGCGGCTGGTGGGGGGCCGGATCGAGCCGGTGCCGGTGGAGGTGGACGGCAGGGAGATGAGCCGCGTCCTGGGCAACCTGCTGGTCAACGCGATCCGCCGGACCCCGGCCGACGGCACCGTCGCGATCGCCGCCGAGCGGTCCGCCGAGGGCGTGGTGCTGTCGGTGACGGACGGCTGCGGCGGCATCCCCGAGGAGGACCTGCCGCGCGTCTTCGACACCGGCTGGCGCGGCACACACGCACGAACGCCCCCGGCCGGCGCGGGCCTGGGCCTCGCCATCGTCCGGGGGATCGTGGAGGCGCACCAGGGCCGGGCCACCGTCCGCAACATCCCCGGCGGCTGCCGCTTCGAGGTGGTGCTGCCCGCCGCCGCCTCCTGACCCGGACAGCACCACCGTTCCCGTGCCGGTGGCACCCGCACGGTGCGCAGTGCCGCCTTCAGGTGCGTCGAACCGGGACAAACCCGGCCCGAGGCGCCACGCTGCCCTCATGACCGCCTCGCCCTCCACCGACGCCCCGTACCGCTTCGACGACCTGACCGCCCTCTACGTCAACTGCACCCTCAAACCGTCCCCGCAGCCCAGCCACACCCAGGGCCTGATCGACAAGAGCCGGGCCATCATGGACGCCGTCGGTGTGACCACGGACGTGATCCGCGCCGTGGACCACGACATCGCCCCCGGCGTCTACCCCGACATGACCGAACACGGCTTCGCCACGGACGTCTGGCCCGCGATGTACGAGCAGGTGATGGCGGCGGACATCCTGGTCCTCGCCGGGCCGATCTGGCTGGGCGACAACAGCTCGGTCACCAAGAAGGTCATCGAGCGCCTCTACGCCTGCTCCTCACTGCTCAACTCCCAGGGCCAGTACGCCTACTACGGCCGGGTCGGCGGCTGTCTGATCACCGGCAACGAGGACGGAGTGAAGCACTGCGCGATGAACGTCCTCTACAGCCTCCAGCACCTCGGCTACACGATCCCGCCCCAGGCGGACGCCGGCTGGATCGGCGAGGCGGGCCCCGGGCCGTCGTACCTCGACCCGGACTCGGGCGGCCCGGAGAACGACTTCACCAATCGCAACACCTCCTTCATGACCTGGAACCTGATGCACCTCGCGGCCCTGCTGAAGCGCTCCGGAGGCGTCCCCGCCCACGGCAACCAGCGCTCGCGGTGGGACGCCGGGTGCCGTGCGGAGGCCGACAACCCCGAGCACCGCTGACCGGCCCCCGGCGGACGTAAGGGTTTCGTCATCGGCCGGGCGGCCCATGACACCGGATACGCCCGTTGAATGGGAGTGAGACGAAGAACTCCCAGGAGGTGGGCGGAATGGGACGGGGACGAACGGTGCGGATCAGGCCGTGGCTGGTGGCCGTGCTCGCGGTGGCGATCGCCGGAGCCGGTTTCGGGCTGTACTGGTTCCAGCCGTGGAAGCTGTGGCAGGACGAGACCGTACGGGAGGCGCTGCCCGGGACCGTCGTCTCCTCGACGACGCCCGGCGGGACACCGCCCGACGCGTCCTCCGCTCCGTCCCCGGCCGTGCCGGTGACGGTCGCGGCCGGCGAGCTGATCAGCCACGAGCACGCGACGTCCGGCACCGTGAAGCTCGTACGGCTGGCCGACGGCAGCCATGTGGTGCGCCTGGAGGGACTCGACACCAGCAACGGCCCCGACCTGCGGGTCTGGCTCACCGACGCGCCGGTGAAGGAGGGGCGCGCCGGCTGGCACGTGTTCGACGACGGGGCCTACACCAGCCTCGGCAAGCTCAAGGGCAACAAGGGCAGCCAGAACTACACCGTGCCCGACGACGTCGACGTGACCCGGTACAGCAGCGTCAGCATCTGGTGCGACCGCTTCGACGTCTCCTTCGGCGCCGCGGAACTGGCCCGCGCCTGAGCGGCTCCGGCCAGGGCGAACCGGTGGTGTTAGCCGTTGATGTCGAGAGCCGTTCCGTACAACCGGTCCACCTTCAACCGGATGACCAGCCGGCGCTCGGCCACCAGCTGCTCCAGGAACGCCTCTTCGTCCTCCGGCTTCGCGTCCTGCGGGATCAACGCGAGCAGTTCCCGGCCGACCGCGTCGCCGGGGACCGTCGTGATCTCGGAGACCTCGGCCTCGCCTTCGGCGACGGCGAACGACCACACGTCACCGCCCTGCACATGCAGCGCGGCGCGCGGCTCGCGCCGCAGGTGCGACACCTTGACGCGGTCGGCCGTAGTCGAGAACCGCAGCACGCGGGCCTCGGGGTCCCAGCCGTACAGCATGGTGGTCAGGTGGGGGTGGCCACTGCGCTTGACGGTGGCGAGCGTGCCGAACCGCTGCGTGCCGAGCAGCGCGGAGAGGGCCTCGTCGGACAGGGGGAGCGGCGCTGGTCTTTGAGTCATGTCCTGATCAACGTCCGTGACTGCCAGGGAATTTCACGAACGCCGGGACTCATGCCCTCACGTGCCCGGCACCCCGCATAAAGTGATCGAATGCTGAAGTTCACCGATGTCATCCTCGACTGCCCCGACCCCTGGAAGCTGGCCAAGTTCTATGCCGATCTCCTGGGCTGGGAGATCAACACCGACATCAGCACGGAGGACTGGGTCAATCTGCGCAACGACGGTGTCGAGCTGTCGTTCCAGCGGGTGGCGGACTACCAGCCGCCCAGCTGGCCCGGTCAGGAGCATCCGCAGCAGTTCCACCTCGACTTCGAAGTGGACGAGTTCGAGCCCGAGCAGCGCCGGGTGACCGAGCTGGGCGCCACGTTCCAGAAGAGCTTCGTCGGAGAGAAAGGCTACGGCTGGCAGGTCTACACCGACCCGGCCGGGCACCCGTTCTGCCTGTGCCGCAACCCTTCCCCGGCCTGACCGCCCGGGTTCTCGGCGTTCTCCGGTGCGGGTGCTCGGCGTCCTCCCGTGCGGCGACGTCACCTGAACTCCGCGGTCTGGGGCGGCGAGTGCTGATGCGATCGCGCTGAGGAAGCCGCCCTGACCGGACGGCGGGGCGGCTTCGTGCGCGAGGGGGTGAACTCCTCGCCGGTGCCGGACTCAACCCCGGAGCCGGTGCTCGATGAGGGCCTTGAACTCCTCGTAGGAGCCCGGATTGGGGATCTTCTCCCCGTCGAGGAAGAAGGTGGGGGTGCCCTGGACGCCGAGGCCGAGGCCGTCGCGCTGGTCGGCCTGGACGCGTCCGGCGATCTCCGGGTCGGCGAGGGCCGCGTCGAACGCGCCCATGTCCAGGCCGAGTTCCTCGGCGTAGCCGCGGAAGACGTCCTGCTTCCACTCCTGCGACTCCCCCCACTCCTTCTGGGTGGTGAAGAGCTTGGTGTACATCTCCTCGAACTTGCCCTGCCGAGCCGCGGCTTCGGCGGTGCGGGCGGCGAGTTCGCCGTTGCGATGACCCGGCATGGGGAAGTAGCGGGCGACGAAGGTGACCCGGTCGCCGTACTCCTCGCGGAGCTTCTCCACGGCCGGGTAGTACGCGCCGCAAGCCTCGCACTCGAAGTCCAGGAACTCGACGACGGTCAGTTCGCTCTTCTCCGGTGCGGTGAGGCGGTGGCTGTCCCCGCGCACGGGCATCGCCCGAGCGGCGGGTCGCACGTCCGCGCCGTCGCTGCTGCGGCCGTCCGGCCTGAGCAGCAGGAAGGAGGTCAGGGCGGCGGCGAAGCCGGCGACGAGCACGGCTGCGACATACAGATGCTTCTTGAACTTGCTCATGATTCCTCGGTGGGGAGGGCCCCGGCGGGTCAGTGGGGCGTCGGTCGCGCGCGTGCGGGCCCATGAGGGGGAGCGGGCCCACTGGAGCGCCAGGCGGATCGAGGTGAGGGGAAGGGAGATGCCGCCGAGCCCCACCGGCCCTCGCCGGCCAGGGGAGGCGGAGCTTGGGGGCGGAGCCTGGGAGGCGGCGGGGCTCACGGAGGAGCGGCCCGCCGAACCGGTCTTCGCGCCGTGCCCTCAGGGCAGGCAGGGACCACCGATCGGCAGGGGCCGGACCGGGACGAGCGGACCCTTCCCGCCCGGCGGCGGCCCCCGGCCCTCGATCAACCGCACCAGCACGGCCGACCTGAGCGGCGCGGCACTCTCCCGGACCGTGACCCGCGGGCCCGTCCCATGGACCCGGCCGAGCAGCGGCCGGACGAACAGCAGCACGCGCCGTACGGCCGCCAGCAGCGGCCGGCCCTGCCACAGCAGCCGCTCCGTGACCCCCAGCAGCCGGGCGGCGAGCACCACGCTCACCACGTGACCGGCCACCAGCGCCCAGGTCGGGCTCCCGGCGGCCGTGTCGTGCCCGACCGGCCACGGCAGCCCGCCGCAGGCGTCGGCGCCCCGGACGGTGACGGCCGCGCAGGCTCCGGGGAGGGAATAGGCGGCATGGTGGGCGAACTGGGCCGCGAGGAGAACGCCGAGCACCTGGGCGTCGGAGAGCCGGCGCCGCGTCAGCAGGACCGCTCCCGGCACGGCCACCGCGGCCGTCACCGCCACCACGACCCAGCCGGGACAGTGGCTCCTGAACAGCACGTGCCCGGCCGTCGGCAGCAACACCCCCAGGACCGCCAGCACACCCGCCCGCAGCCCACGCAGCACCCCGGCCGCCGGGGAGGCGGAGTCCGTCGGGCGAAGGGGGAACATCGGTCGGTCTTTCTCCGAGAGGCGGGCACAGCGGCCCACCGTGGCGCGGCACGGGGCCAGGGCAGCGTACCCGCCCACCCGCACCCGCCCCGTCGACGGGTGCTAGAGCCAGTCCCGCCGCTTGAAGATCACGTACAGGCTGACGCAGACGACCCCCATCAGACCGATCGCGAAGGGATACCCGAAGCTCCAGTCCAGCTCCGGCATGTGCGTGAAGTTCATCCCGTAGATCGTCCCGACCAGCGTCGGCGCGAACAGGATCGCCGCCCACGACGAGATCTTCTTGATCTCCTCGTTCTGTTCGAAGCCCGCCTCCGCCAGGGCCCGCATCTCCGTGTTCTGCTGCTGTGTGACCAGCGTGGCGTTCACCGTGAGGATCTCCGTCAGGGCCTGGCGGAAGGTGTCGACGCGCTCGCTGGTGTGGGTGACGTGGTCCGCCACGTCCCGCAGGTACCGCTGCAGTTCCTCGTCCGTGCCGTACTTGGCGAAACCCGCCATCAGCCCGTGCAGCATGCCGACCAGGGGGCGGGTGGCGCGCTGGAACTCGACCATCTCGCGGGAGAGTTCGTAGATGCGGCGGGAGACCTCGGGGTCGCCGCGGAACACCTCCGTCTCGATCTCGTCGATGTCGTTCTGCACCCCCGCGACCACCGGCGCGTAGCCGTCGACGACCGCGTCGAGTATCGCGTACAGCACCGCCTCCGGGCCCAGCTTCAGCAGCTCGGGCGACTCCTCCATGCGGCGGCGCACGGCCGACAGGTCCGGTGCCGCGCCATGGCGGACGGTGATCACGAAGTCGGGGCCGACGAACACGTGCAGTTCGCCGAACTCGACCTGCTCGGGGGCGTCGAGATAGCGGGCGGCCCGCAGGACGACGAACAGCGTGTCCCCGTAGCGCTCCAGCTTCGGACGCTGATGGGCCTCCATCGCGTCCTCGACGGCGAGCGGATGCAGGTCGAACTCGACGGCCAGGGAGTGCAGTTCGCCGTCCGTGGGACGGGCCAGGCCGATCCACGCCATGCCGGCGGGCCGCTCGCGCAGCTCGCGGTATGTGTCGGCCAGGGTGGCGGGGGAGGAGACGCGGACGCCGTCACGGTAGAGGGCCGCCTCGACGACACTGGCCACCTCGGCCGGTTCCCCCGGCTCCGGCGGGGTGTCGGCGCCGGGCGGCTGCGGCCCGGCCGGCTGCACCGGGGCCAGGGCCCGGCGCCAGACCGATCTGCGGGGGGTGTGGTTCGCCGGCCGCGGGGGCCGGGCCGGCTGGTCCTTGTCGGCGGGGCGGGCGCGTCGCTGGGGCATCGCGGATGCCTCTCGGTCGAGCGTACGTACGGATGATCACGCAGCGGGACACGAGCAGCATACGCGGCGGATCGCGCCGTCCCTCGCCAGTCGCGGCCAGAAGCTGTCCGCAAGTCCCGCTACCGTCCCCTCATGACGAACACCAAGCGGAGCGTCACGCACACGGCCCCCCACCTCGGCACCCGGGCCCTGAACCGCGCCACCCTCGACCGGCAGCTGCTCCTGCGCCCCGCCCGGATGTCCGTCGCGGCCGCCGTCGAGCACCTGGTCGGCCTCCAGGCGCAGAACGTCAAGCCGCCGTACTACGCGCTCGCCACCCGCCTCGACGGATTCGCCCCCGAGGCGCTGTCGCGGCCGATGGCCGACCGGGAGGTGGTCCGTATCGTCACGATGCGGTCCACCATCCACACCCACACCGCGGACGACTGCCTCACCCTGCGTCCGCTGGTGCAGCCCGCCCGGGACCGGGAGCTGCTGAACTTCCGCAAGGGGCTCGCCGGTGTCGACCTGGACCGGCTGACCGTCCTCGCCCGCGACCTCGTCGAGGCCGAGCCCCGCACCATGAAGCAGCTGCGCGAGGCCCTGCTCCTGGAGTGGCCCGACGCCGATCCGCAGGCCCTGTCCGTCGCCGCCCGCTGCCGCCTCCCGCTCGTGCAGGTGACCCCGCGCGGACTGTGGGGCCGCAGCGGCCAGGTCTGTCTCACGACCGCCGAGCACTGGCTCGGCCGGCCCGCCGAACCGGCCCCCGCGCCGGACGCGGTCGTCCTGCGCTACCTCGCCGCCTTCGGCCCGGCCTCCGTGCGGGACATGCAGACCTGGGCCGGACTGACCAGGCTGCGCGACGCCTTCGAGCGCCTCCGGCCGCGGCTCGTGACCTTCCGGGACGACAGCGGCACCGAGCTGTTCGACCTCCCGGACGCCCCCCGCCCCGACCCGGACACCCCCGCCCCGCCCCGCTTCCTGCCCGAGTTCGACAACCTGCTGCTGTCCCACGCCGACCGCAGCCGCGTCGTCCCGCCCGAGTACCGGGGCCGTTCCTGGCAGGGGAACATCGCCTACTGCACCCTCCTCGTCGACGGCTTCCTCGCGGGGCTGTGGCGGATGGCCGAGGGCGCGCTGGTGATCGAGCCGTTCGGCCGCCTCACCAGGGCCCAGCGCGAGGACGTCACCGCGGAGGCGGAGCGGATGCTGCGGGTGATGCACCCGGAGGCGTCGTACGACATCCGGTTCGGCGTCGTACGCCGGTAGGGCGGTGCCGGGGCGAACGGCGCGGAGACATGGAGAGGGGGCGTTGCGGGCCGCTCGTGGAGGCCCG
>NZ_JBEYZD010000130.1:0-9976 GCF_040645895.1 Streptomyces olindensis
GCCCTGAAAGGGCCTCGTCCTCAAGCGCCGGACGGGCTGGATGACACGCCCCGTTCGCAGGAGTGCCGGGCGGCCTCCCGGCCCAGGGCCGAGTCGGGGCGCTCGTCGCAGTCGGCCACGCCCGCGATGTCGACCGTCCAGTTCCGGGCGTGACCGGAGGCGGTCCTGCCGTCCGGGCAGGTGTAGCGGAAGTCCGCCGACACCTCCCGCACACCGGCGTACTGGTAGAACTCGCCCGCCGCGCGCGGTGTGACGCGGCCGGTGTCGAACTCCGGGGCCGGCTGCCCGACGTCGGTGAACGCCCAGGTGTCGCCGTCGGTCTCGGCCAGGGTGGGCGCGTCGGAGTCGATCTCCCCGGTCTTCTTGCCGAGGGAGAAGAGGATCTCCGCGGCGGACGGGGCCGGTCCGTCGGCACGTACCGAGGGGGTCGGGGTGTACACCCGCCGGATCGGGTTGCGCAGTGCGCCGCCGCCCGCGCCCAGCCGCTCCGGGTCCGAGATCCCGGTCAGCCGGTCCCGCCGGGTGAGGTGGGACCAGGTGAAGGTGCCGTTCTCGCAGATCTGCGCCGCGGCCCCGCCGGTCCTGCGGTCCGTGCCGTCGCCGTCGGTGTCCCCCGTGCAGGCCGTCGGTCCCGCCACCAGCGCCCCGATGGCCAGACCGGCCGCGCAGACCCGCCGTACCGTGCCGCGCATCCGCCGGCTCCCGTCCCCCGTGCACGGACGCCCGGCGCCCGCACCATGATCACTGCCGCGTTCATGGTGCGGGCGCCGGGCGGGAACGGCAAGCGGGCTACCGGGTCATCGGTTCGTCGCGGAGGGCCCGGACGCCGGCTTCGCGCCCTTCTTCAGGAAGCCCATGTCCTCGAAGACCGGGGTGCCGAAGCCGAAGGCCCCGGTGTTGACCAGGTTCTTCCGGGCCGCCATGAGCTGGGGGCGCTGGAAAAGAGGGATGGAGCCGGCCGCGGCCCAGATGCGGGAGTCGGCCTTGCGGATGAGGGAGCGGGACTCGCCCTCGTCGAGGGTGGCGACGGCCTGGTCGAAGAGCTGGTCGACCTGGTCGGTGCCGACGCGGGTGTAGTTCTGCTCGATGCTCAGGGAGCCGTCGGCGGCCGGGACCGGCTTGGCGTAGACGGGGCGGGCGTCGGTGGCGGGGAAGGCCGTCGCGGGCCAGGAGTACAGGGCCAGGTCGTACTGGCCGGACGCGATGTGGTCCTTGAAGTAGGAGTCGTCGGAGACCTTGGAGATCTCGGTGCGGATGCCGACGCGCTCCAGCATGCGGGAGATGCGGTCGGCGACCGTGCGCAGCGTCTGGGAGCCGGGCCCGGAGGGGAGCACGAAGCGCAGGGTGAGGGCCTTGCCGTTCTTGGCGAGCGGGGCGGCCTCGCGGTTCGCCGGGGCGGCGGTGCCCTTGGGGGCGTACGCGCCGGGGGCGCCGCCCTGGTGCGGGTGCTTGTACTGCTTGCCGTCCTGGGCGAGGTGGTCGGCGGGGTCCGGACCGCGCCGGGCCTTGTCGTCCTCGCCGACGATGTACGTGCCGTCGTCGGACCCGCCGCCCGGGGAGGTGCCGGCCTTCTCGCCCTCGGGGCCGGCCGCCTTCTCCTCTTTCTTCTTCTGCTCCTTGACGGGACCGCCGCGCACCCAGCCGGCGTCGGCGAGCAGGGCCTGGGCCTCCTTGGTGTCCTGGCCGCCGAGGGCGCCGCTGTTGTCGGCGTAGTGGGCCTGGCCGGAGAGGGCCAGGTGGCTGCCGACCGGGGCGGCGGGCAGGCCGAGCGGCTTGAGGACGGCCTCGGCCAGTTCCCTGCGGTCCAGGGCGCGGGCGACGGCCCTGCGGACGCGCTCGTCGGCGAGCGGGCCCTCGGCGCCGTTCAGGGCGAGCTGGGTGAAGGCGGGCTCCAGGGACTTGCGGACCTCGAAGCCGCGCAGGGCCTGCTGCTGCCGGGCGTACTTCACGGCCGCCCTGCGCAGCTTCTTGCGGGCGAGGGTCTCCTCGTCGGCGGCGTCCTCGTCGGAGCCGTTGGCGACGGCCCAGGAGCGCAGGTCGTCCGCGGCGGTGCGGTCGGCGCCCGGGCCCATCTGGGGGCTGCCGGCGCTCTGCCGGCGGGCGGCGACGGTGATGCGGCGGGCCGCCGAGGGGTCGATCTCGGCCAGGTCGAGGGTGCCGGCAGCCAGCTCGGCGGTCCGCTTGTCGCGCGGGACGGTGCGCAGCACGATCTCGGAGAGCTTGGCGGGCTCGCCCCACCAGCGCGGGTTGCGGGCGAGGGTGATCTCCTCGTCCTTGGTGTCGACCTCCTTCACCGTGAAGGGGCCGGCGGTGACCTTGAGCTTCTTGCGGGCCCCGTCGTTGAAGGAGTCCGGGGTGCCCATGACGTCCTTCGGGTACAGCGGGGAGAACAGGGAGCGCCAGTCGGCGTAGGGGCGGCTGAAGGTGACCCGGACCTCCAGGGCGCTGTCGCCGCGCTCGATCTTCTGGATGCGGTCGTAGCCGGCGTTGCGGGCGGTCCAGTAGGCGGTGTCCTTGCCGGACAGGGCGCGCCACTGGGCGGCGAAGTCGGCGGCGCCGATCTCCCGGCCGTCGCTCCAGACGGCCTGCTGGTTCAGCTTGTACAGGACGACCTGCTTGGGCTCGGTCTCGACGACCTTCGCGGACTCCAGGTAGGCGGGGTTGCGCTCAGGGCGGCCGGAGGAGTCCATCCGGAACATCGACGGCAGGACGGCCTGGGCGACGCGGGTGGTGGTGGCGTCGGCGTCCGACTGGAAGGTGTTCAGCGTGTCGGGCACGGAGTCGACGGCCCAGCGCAGGGTGCCGCCGTCGGCGATCCTGTCGCGGGGGGCGGGCTGGATGTCCTGCCCGGCGAGCGGCTTGCCGGCCGGGTCCTCGGAGCCGCATCCGGCGAGCGCGGGCACCGCGAGCACGCCCGCGGTGAGGAAGGCGACCGAGCGCGTGACCGCGCGCGGGCCGACGCCGTGCTGGGACATCTGTGCTACCTCCGGGAAGCCGCGGGCGTTATGATCACTTTTGGCGGTATTTGGAGTTCATCTGATGTATGCGGCCACTGAAGAGGAAAGGGTTCCGCAACACAGGGCGACACGGCGGTCACGGTCGGGAAGCCACCCGTGCGGCGCAACGCACCGCACGGTGCACCCACACGCCTCGGCCAATCGATGCACATCCCTTCACAGCACAAGGTGTGACGCGCAACACTCGCAGGCGCATGAACGTTGCCGCCTTGGGCCTCGAAGGACCCGCGGAAGTGAGGGCAAGTCATGTCCGTTCACGATGAACTGACGTCAGTCCAGCGCTCCCTCGACGAGCTGTTCCGCTCGCTGGGACGCCTGGAGAAGCAGCTCGGCACCGGCGGCCTGGAGATGCGCCGCGTCCGGGCCGATGCCAACCACCTGCGCGAGAGCGTCGCCCTGCTGCGCGACGCCGCCGCGTCCCCGGCCGCACCCAAGCGCCCCGAGCTCGTCACCATCTCGGACGCGCCGTACGACCCGTCGCTGTGGGTCGACTCGGACGACGAGGGGCTCGGCGCCCGGGACCGGCGCGCTCCCTGACCGGGAGGGCGTCGAGCGACCGGCACCTCCCCCGAACCCGACCGGAGTCGTCACGTGGCCACTGGTACGGAACCCCCCGCCACCGAACCCCATCCGAGAAGCGGCGGCGTACGGGCGGGTACGCGCGCCGCGATCACCGCACCGCACCTGCGCACCGACCGCTGGTGGCTGGCCCCGGCCGGCACGGTCGCCGGCCTGCTGGCCTTCATCGTCTACTCGACCTGGCGGGCGTTCGCCGACGCGGACTACTACGCGGCGCCGTACGTCTCGCCCTTCTACTCCCCCTGCCTGGCGGAGCGGTGCGAGCCGATGAAGGCCGGCCCGAACTGGGAGATCTTCGGCAGCTGGTGGGGCATCTCGCCCGCGATCATCATCCTGATCTTCCCGCTGGGCTTCCGCCTGACCTGCTACTACTACCGCAAGGCCTACTACCGCGGCTTCTGGGCGTCCCCGCCGGCCTGCGCGGTCGCCGAGCCCCACAAGAAGTACACCGGCGAGACCCGCTTCCCGCTGGTCCTGCAGAACATCCACCGGTACTTCTTCTACGCCGCGATCGTGGTCGCGGGGATCCTGACCTACGACACCGTGCTCGCCTTCCGCGACGAGCAGTACGAGTGGGGCCACATGGGCCTCGGCACCCTCGTGTTCCTGGTCAACATCGTGCTGATCTGGGCGTACACGATCTCCTGCCACTCCTGCCGGCACATCGTCGGCGGCAAGCTCAAGCACTTCTCCCGGCATCCCGTGCGCTACCGGATGTGGCAGTGGGCGGGGAAGCTCAACGCCCGGCACATGCAGCTCGCCTGGGCGTCGCTGGTGAGCGTGGCGCTCGCCGACTTCTACGTCTACCTGGTCGCGTCCGGTGCCTTCGACGATCCGCGATTCTTCTGATGAGTGAGGCCTACTGATGTCCGTGGTCGACCGGCAGGAATGGGACGTCGTCGTGGTGGGCGCGGGTGGTGCCGGGCTGCGCGCCGCCATCGAGGCCCGCGAGCGGGGCGCCCGTACGGCCGTGATCTGCAAGTCGCTGTTCGGCAAGGCGCACACCGTGATGGCCGAGGGCGGCATCGCCGCGGCGATGGCCAACGCCAACGAGAACGACACCTGGCAGGTCCACTTCCGCGACACCATGCGCGGCGGCAAGTTCCTCAACCAGTGGCGGATGGCCGAGCTGCACGCCCAGGAGGCGCCGCAGCGGGTGTGGGAGCTGGAGACCTGGGGCGCGCTGTTCGACCGCACCAAGGACGGCCGGATCTCCCAGCGCAACTTCGGCGGCCACGAGTACCCGCGCCTCGCCCACGTCGGCGACCGCACCGGCCTGGAGCTGATCCGCACCCTCCAGCAGAAGATCGTCTCCCTCCAGCAGGAGGACTTCAAGGAGACCGGCGACTACGAGTCCCGGCTGAAGGTCTTCCAGGAGTGCACGGTCACCCGCGTGCTCCAGGAGGACCGCCGGGTGAGCGGCGTCTTCGGCTACGAGCGCGAGTCGGGCCGCTTCTTCGTCCTGGAGGCACCCGCCGTCGTGATCGCGACCGGCGGCATCGGCAAGTCCTTCAAGGTGACGTCGAACTCGTGGGAGTACACCGGCGACGGCCACGCGCTGGCCCTGCTCGCCGGCGCTCCCCTGCTGAACATGGAGTTCGTGCAGTTCCACCCGACCGGCATGGTCTGGCCGCCGTCGGTGAAGGGCATCCTCGTCACCGAGTCGGTGCGCGGCGACGGCGGCGTGCTGCGCAACTCCGACGGCAAGCGGTTCATGTTCGACTACATCCCCGACGTCTTCAAGGACAAGTACGCCGAGACGGAGGACGAGGCCGACCGCTGGTACGACGACCCGGACCACAACCGGCGTCCCCCCGAACTGCTCCCCCGGGACGAGGTCGCGCGGGCGATCAACGCCGAGGTGAAGGAGGGGCGCGGCTCCCCGCACGGGGGCGTGTTCCTCGACGTGTCGACCCGGATGCCGGCGGAGGTCATCAAGCGCCGGCTGCCGTCGATGTACCACCAGTTCAAGGAGCTGGCGGACGTCGACATCACGGCCGAGGCGATGGAGGTCGGGCCCACCTGCCACTACGTGATGGGCGGGATCGCGGTCGAGTCCGACACGGCGGCGGCGCGCGGGGTGCCCGGACTGTACGCGGCCGGTGAGGTCGCCGGCGGTATGCACGGCTCCAACCGGCTCGGCGGCAACTCCCTGTCCGACCTGCTGGTCTTCGGCCGCCGGGCGGGCTGGCACGCGGCCGAGTACGCGGCGGCGCTGGCCGGGGCGCGCCCCGCCGTGGACGACGTGCAGATCGACGCGGCCGCCGCCGAGGCCCTGCGGCCCTTCTCGGCCGAGGCGGAGATCGAGGAACCGGCGGGCGGCCCGCCGGAGAACCCCTACACGCTGCACCAGGAACTCCAGCAGACGATGAACGACCTGGTCGGCATCATCCGCCGGGAGCCGGAGATGAAGCAGGCCCTGGAGAAGCTGGCCGAACTGCGGGTACGGGCGCGCCGGGCCGGGGTCGAGGGACACCGGCAGTTCAATCCGGGCTGGCACCTCGCCCTCGACCTGAGGAACATGCTGCTGGTCAGCGAATGCGTGGCGCGGGCGGCCCTGGAGCGCACCGAGTCGCGCGGCGGCCACACGCGGGAGGACCACCCGGCGATGGACCGCAAGTGGCGCCGGATCAACCTGCTCTGCGCGCTCACCGACCCGACGGGCGGACTGGCGGCGACCGACCCGGTCCGCGGCCAGATCACCCTCACCCGTGAGACCACCGAACCCGTCCGTGCCGACCTGCTCGCCCTGTTCGACAAGGAGGAGCTGGTCAAGTACCTCGCCGAAGAGGAGCTCTACGAATGAGCGGCTACACGGCCCACTTCAAGGTGTGGCGCGGGGACGTGGGCGGCGGCGGCCTGGAGGACTTCGAGGTCGAGGTCAACGAGGGCGAGGTGGTGCTCGACATCATCCACCGGCTCCAGGCCACCCAGGCGCCCGATCTCGCCGTCCGCTGGAACTGCAAGGCCGGCAAGTGCGGTTCCTGCTCGGCGGAGATCAACGGCCGCCCGCGGCTGATGTGCATGACGCGCATGTCGGTGTTCGACCGCGAGGAGACCATCACGGTCACGCCCCTGCGCGCCTTCCCGGTCGTCCGCGATCTGGTCACGGACGTCGGCTTCAACTACCAGAAGGCGAGGGAGGTTCCGGCCTTCGTCCCGCCGGCCGGTGTCGCGCCGGGCGAGTACCGGATGATGCAGGAGGACGTGGACCGCTCCCAGGAGTTCCGCAAGTGCATCGAGTGCTTCCTGTGCCAGGACACCTGCCATGTGGTCCGTGACCACGAGGAGAACAAGCAGGCGTTCGCCGGTCCCCGGTTCCTGATGCGGGTCGCGGAGCTGGACATGCACCCGCTGGACGCGGCGGCGGAGACGGGCCTGGACCGCAAGACCACCGCCCAGGACGAGCACGGCCTGGGCTACTGCAACATCACCAAGTGCTGCACGGAGGTCTGCCCCGAGGGCATCAAGATCACGGACAACGCGCTGATCCCCCTGAAGGAGCGGGCGATCGACCGCAAGTACGACCCGCTGGTCTGGCTGGGCTCGAAGATCAGGAGGCGCTCCTCAGCAGGCTGAGCACCTCCCGGAGGTTGTGTTCGGCGATCTCCCGCATCCGCTCCGGGTGCGGGAAGTCGCCCTCGATGAGGGTCAGCGGGCCGGAGACGAGCCCTATGTGCGTCGACAGGCGGTACAGGCGCATGCGGGCCTCGTCCAGGCCCGGGGCGCGCAGGGCGTCGTAGTGCGGGCCGAAGCGGAGCCGGAGGAAGACGTGCTCGTGCTCCACGTCGAAGTACATCAGGCCCTCGATGTCGATCAGGGCGGGCTGCCCGTCGGCCGTGAGCAGCACATGGTCCGCACCCAGCTCGCCGTGGATGAGGGTGTGGTGGTCACGGGGGCGGACCTCGGCGGCCAGGGCGTGGACGGCCTCCTCCAGTTCCCGGCGTACGGCGGCGGCGCGGGGCTCGCGGCGGGCCGCTTCCGCGACGGAGCGCAGGGCGTTCTCGGTGACCCGCTGCTCGCAGGTGGCGGCGTGGGAGGAACCGCCGCGGTCGACCAGGGCGACCTTCCCGAGGCGGGGGCCGGTGTGGGCGTGCAGGGCGGCGAGGAGTTCCGCCATCCGCTCCATGGCCTGAGGCGCCTGGTGCGGGTCCCGGGCCAGGAGGTCCTCCAGGCTGCCGCCGGTCAGGTCCTCGACGACGGCCGCGTCCGCCGGAAGGTGCGTGTGCGTGGCGTCGGCGTACAGCAGGCGCGTGGTGCGGACGCCGGCGGCGGCCAGCCGGTCGTGGGCCGCCGTGAACAGGTCGAGGCCCGTGCCGTGGGAGAAGGGGTCCCGTGGGTCGGGGTCCGGCTGGTCCCAGTAGTCCTCGTCGGCCGACCAGACGTAGGCGACGGCCGTGGAGTCGTCGTCGAGGGTCAGGCGGTAGGCGCCCTTCTTGGTGCCGCCGCGCAGGCGCTCGACGCCGGTGAGGGTGCGGCCGGGGCCGAGCGCGGCGCGGGCGAGGGGGGCGAGGTCGGTGCGGGTGAGGGGGCGCCGGGGGCCGGGGTGGCGGCTGTCGTTGCTCGGGGCTGGAGTCACCGCACCCAGTCTTCCTTGTACGCCCGCCAGTCCGCCTCGGTCGCGGCGAAGTCGATGTACAGCGCGAGGCCGAAGCGGGCCCGGTCGGCGTCCGTGCGGGACAGGCCCAGGCGGACGCCCCGGACGGCGGCGGGCACGGTCTCGGCGTGGCCCCAGTGGTCGAAATTGCTCTCCCAGTAGAACGGCAGGCCCATCAGCAGGTCGGTGGAGGGCGGGGTGACCTCCAGGGCGAGGGAGGTCTGCTGCGCGACGTAGCCGCCGTAGGTGCCCTCCAGCGGCTGGGCGGTGTCGTACGACATCACGGCGATCTGGTCGACGCGGCGGGCGACCTGGCCGAAGAACTCCTGCGACCACCACTTGGGGTTCTCGGTGAAGAGGCCGAACACGGTGTGCAGTTCCGGGAGCGGGTCGATCTGGTGGGCGGCCACGGAGAGCTGGGCGTCCCGGGAGCGGGTCTCGCGGCGCAGGGCGTCGAGCAGGGTGAGGTAGGCGCGGTTGCCGGACGGCATGGGCTCCAGGTCGAGGTGGATGCCCTCGTAGCCGGTGTCCAGGACCTGGCGGGCGGAACGGAGCACGGCGGCGCGAGTCTTCGGGTCCTCCACGCGCATGCCCTCGGCGCTCTCGGTCGCGAGGACGTCGCCGAGGAAGGCCTGGACGCGGATGCCGGGCAGTTTCTCGTGGACGGCGTCGATGAACCAACGAGCCCTCGGATACACCGACTTCGGGAGCGTGCCGTCGTGTTCCAGCGGTCCGGAGTGGACGTACAGGTCGCGGATGCCGGTGCCTTGCAGGCGGCGCGCCAGGGCGGTGACGTCGGCGTCCTTCTTGCGGCCGTCGACCCAGGCGTGGCCGAGCCAGAGGGCGTCGCGGTCGCGGGTGTGGGTGCCCTGTGCGGGATCGCCGGTGTAGTTGATGTAGAGGGCGGTTTCGGCGGTGAGGAGGGGGAGGAGGGCGATGAGCAGGGTTAAGGCTGCGCGTTTGAGCCAGCGACGGTGGCGTGGGCGGGCGGCACCGGGTTCTGTGTCGGTCTGAGGCTCGAGTTGGTGTTGGGGCTGCGGTTGGGGCTCGGCGGGGTCGTTTCCGTCCCGGGCTGTGCTCTCCGTGCGGTCCATGCCGTCTCCCCTCGTACCGGTGGTGCAGCTCCACCCTGGTGGTGACAGAGGTGACGAGCGGAACGGACGTTCGGTTGCGTGTGGGGGTTCGGTAAGGGGTCACAGACCACGCCCGTGACTATTCCTATGATGATCTGACTGACTGAAGCTCGGAGGGGCTAGGTCCGGAGCAGGCGTCAATAGGCTTACGGGGGTTGGGGAAACGTGATCCAGCCGGAGAAGATCCCGCAGTTCACCGGCGACTTGGAGCAGTTGGAGACGGACTACGCGGACCTGAAGAAGGACGCGGGTCACGTCCGGGACGCGGGCGGTGACATCCACTCCCGCTTCCAGGGCTTGTCGGCGTTCTACCAGGCTCCGGAGGCGGAGCAGTTGTTCGCGACGACGAAGCCGGTCAAGGAGAAGGCGGACGCGTTCGCCGACGACCTGGAGAAGGTGTCGGGCGCGTTGTCGTCGTATGCGACGGAGATCCGTCCGCTGGTTGCGAAGCTGAAGCAGTTGAAGGCGGACGCGGCGGCTTTCGTCTCCTCGGTCAAGGACGATGACGAGTGGGAGTACGACGAGGACAAGGTCGACGAGCACAACAAGCTGCGTGATGACATCACCGCGACGGTCGCGGCGTTCTGGGCGGCGGAGCGGACCTGCCACAACAAGATCACCGCGTTGTGGGGCGGGACGCAGATGGTGGC
>NZ_JBEYZD010000131.1:0-9854 GCF_040645895.1 Streptomyces olindensis
CTCTTTCTTCTTCTGCTCCTTGACGGGACCGCCGCGCACCCAGCCGGCGTCGGCGCTGACCTGCGCGGGGGACGAGCGATGCGAGTTGCACCGCAGCCATGGGAGCGGTTGCGGAGGGTTCATGGAGCGGCAGCGGGGGTCTTGTCGAGGCCGTCCTGCCGCTGAGAGGCGGCCTCATCAAGTTCGGCCTGCAGGACGTCCTTGAGCTTTTCCGCGTCGGCCCTGCTGATGGGGAGGCCCTTGCCACGGATCGTCGCTTCGATGTGGCGGCGCGAGGCGCGGTCTCCGCGTCCCAGCGGCGCGGTGCGGGCCATCGCGAGATACTCGTCGGACACAGCGCTGGGCTTCTGGTCTTCCGGCTCGGCGGAAGACTGCGGGGGTTCCGGCACTGTGGCGGCGCCCTGCGCCACCTCGGCAGAATCCCGCGCCACGTCGGCCGGACCATCTGCCACCTCGAGATCGGCTGGCTCCAACTGACCGGAGCCGTCTTCGGTACGGGCAGCGGGCCGGTCGCCGTTGTGGCTGCGGTTGGCAGGTGTGTGGCGTTCGGTGATGTCGGTTGGGTCGGCGACGAGTTGGTGGATCTGCCGCATGAGGACACCGAAGGCCAGCAGCGCGGCGGTCGGGGGAACCGCGGCGACCACGTAGTCGAGGATGGGCACGGTGCCGGGGCTGCCCGTGCCGTTGACCCCGGCTACGTTGAGCGCGATGGAACCGACCGATCCGGTGGCCGTAAGAGCGATCGCCCACCCGTCGGTCACCTGGCGCAGGCCCGCGCGGAGCATGAGCAGTTCCCCCGCGACGATGAAGGCGTCCAGGGTGGCGGGCCAGGCCCACTGGCGGATTGGGGAGCCACGGAGCCCGTGCTGTCCGGCGACCTCGGCGAGGTGGGCGTACGAGAGCCAAAACCCGCCGGCGGTGAGGGCCACGATGACAACGCCTGCTGCGATGAGCGCGTATCGCTCGGCATCCTCCTTGGTCATCATCGGTTGTCCTTCGTCGGGACGGTGGTCCTGGTGGGTGGGTGTGGAGAGGTGGGTCAAGCGGGGTGCTCCTGGGGGTTGGGCGGGGTGATCCGTCTTGGCCGTCTTGGCCGTTGCAACCGCAGGTCAGGGCCGGTACGGCAGGGCCTCGATGCGCCGTACCGGAGGCGTTGGCGGGCCGTACCTGCCGGGACGGCGCGGTTGCGTCGTGCCGTCCCGGTCGAAAGTGCCGTGACCTGCGGTGATACGGCGGGGACGCGCGGGACGGCACAAGACGGATCGGGGCAGGGTGAGGGTGGAGGCAGCGCGGTCGTCATGATCGCGTTGCCGTCTTGCCCCCGGTCTCCGTCCCGGCCGCATGCCGTTTGACCTGCGAGATCACGGCAGGGACGGCAGGGACGGTCACCGGGGGAGGAGGGAGCTCAGCCCGAGGCTGGGGCGGCGGGATCGGCGTTCACTGAGTGAACGGTGGGGCAGTAGCGCCGCCAGGCGTCGAGGAACTTGTTGCGCATGTAGCCCTTGCGCTGGGTTCCGTCGGCGAGGCGGACGTTGCCGGGTTTGATGTCGTACCGGCGCAGCATCGTCGCCAGTTCGCGGGCGGTCAGCCCGTTGCGTCCCCATTCGGCCCACGGGCTCTCGGGGTTCTGCCGCAGGTGGTGCAGCAGTTCGTCGGTGGAGAGGCTGTCGACCTCTCGCTGGGCGACGAAGACCCTGCGGATGTCGGCGAGGATGCGGGCCTCGCCGGGCTGATCCTCCTCGGCCTCGATCTCCGCGGCCACCATCCCCGCACACGCCTCGCGGCCATGGCGGGGCCATGGCCCGGCGGCGAGGTCGGCGACGATGATCAAGGGCTCCCAGGTGTCGGCGGCCCGGTCCTCCACCGGCATCTCCGGCTCCAGATCCGCCGCCGCCTCCAGCAGCGGCCGGGCCCAGGCGGCGATGCGGTCCCGCAGAGCGTGGAGGGCGGGGATGTCGCGGCGGGAGCGGAAGGGCTTGACGGTCTCCCCCTCCGCGCGACGGCGCATCCGGATGACGACCGACCGGTCCATGATCGTGTCGGGCAGGTCACCGATCCCGGCGAGGGCTGCCATGGCGAAGGTGGCGAACCGGTGGGGGGTGTGGTCGTTGCCGACGACGCGGGTGACGTAGCGGTTGCGCTGGTGGCCGGCGTTGAGCAGGCCGCGCATCTCCTCGTTCTTCTCCGCCTGTTTCGGCGTGCCGAAGATGGTGTCCGCCTCGTCCACCAGGAGCGTGGGCGGCTCCTCGGTGATCGAGCGGAAGACGGCGGCCGGTGTGGTGTTGATGGTGAGCATCGGCTCGTGGACCGTCTCGGTCAGCACGTCGAGCAGCCGTGACTTGCCGCACCGCTTAGCCGGCCCCACCACCGCCAGACGCGGTGCGTGCTGCCACGCGGGCTGCAGATGTGTCGCCGCCACCCACAGCGTGACCGCGTCCAGAGCCTCCGGCGAGGGCAGGATCACGAACTTGGATATCCGTGCGCGCAGTTCGTCGAGCAGCGCCGAGCCAGGCGTCGGCTCCGGGTCCGGGGCCGCCTCCGGAGGCTCGGCGTTGTCGACCGGTGCGGCGTTCTCGGGTTCGCGCTGGTCGGGGTTGCCCGGCACCGAGACCGGCGGCCAGGCGGCGGTACCAGGGGTGGAATAGGACTTGGGGTTCTCATGTTGCACTGGGCGGCTCCTCTTCCTGCGGCGTCGGGCATGCAGGCCCGGCGGGCGCGGATCGTTCGTTGGATGCGGGCGACGGAGTTTCCCGAGCCTCCGGCGTTGCCTCGCCGGAGGCTCGCTGTATCCCGAGACGGGACGCGCGCTGTGTCCCGAGACGGGACGCGCGCTGTGTCCCGAGACGGGACGCCCGGGCGTGTGCCCCGAGGGAAGACGGACAGTACGTCCACGCCCCGGCAACAGTCCAGCGTTTCTGTGTCAGCTCAGCGCAGAACGGTTCGCTAGCTCTCACCCCTTCACGCCGCCAGCCCGAGCAGCTCCAGCAGGTCCGCGGTCACGACCCGGTAGGCGTTGCCGAGCCGCAGCACCTTGCACGGGTAGGCGCCACGCTTCGCCAGCTCGTATCCCTTGCTCCGCCCGAGCCCCAGAGCCCGATTGCTTGTCTCCAGGTCAACGGCAACGGGAAGGGCGAGCAGCTCCTCCCGGCTCATCCCCTTCGAGTCCTTCGGCTGTCCAGCCGTCGCGTCTTCGCGCATGCAGTGCGCCCCTTTCGGTACAGCCCTCGGCGAACGTGCCCATCACGTCCGGCTCCAGGCGTGTACCAACCATCATGGTCAAGTTAATGTGTCTTCATGACACAACGCGGTGTGGAAGCTGATGAGGACGACTTCCCGGAGTGGGCAGATCGGATCAAGGCCAACGTGGCCGGCGAAGTCCGGCGCAGAAGGAAGGAGATGGGATGGAGTGCACAGGACCTCGCGGACCGGTGCGAGCAGCTCGGGCATCCCATCCCGCGCAACGTGATCGCCAACATGGAGTCCGGACGCCGGGCCAACCTGCCACTCGTGGACGTCATGGTCCTGGCGGCGGCCCTGGAGACGTACCCGGTGTGCCTGATCTTCCCGGTCGGTTACGTCGAGGAGACCCAGGAGCTCCCCTTCCAGGACCTCATCCCCACTTGGGACGCCCTACGACGCTTCACCGGCGAGCAGGAAGTGCCCATGTACGACGCTGGCCTGGTCCCCGACTTCGAGCGTCACGCCAGCCTGGTGCAAACCGCGCTCGCCGCACTCGACGAGGAAGAACGGGCACGGTTCGTATCCAAGACTGCGACCAGCCGCGCCCGGCAGGAAGAAGCGGAGCGCAAGCGGACCGAGTACGCAGACCAGGCCATCTCCGCCAAGTACAGCCTCCGCCACCTCCGCCGCGAACTCCGTGAGGAGGGCGCCACCCCACCCGACCTGCCACCCGCACTGGGCGATGTCGACCCGCCCGAAGAAGAACCCAACACCACCCAGGAGGAACGCCTTTGAAGGGCTCCACCCACCGCCGCTGCTACTGCCGCGATGCCCACACCGGCAAACCGCTCGGCAAGAAGTGCCCCAAACTCTCCAGCCGTAAGCACGGCTCGTACTCCATACGCCAGGAGCTCCCGCCCCGCGAGGATGGCACCCGCCGCTCCTTCAGCCGCGCCGGCTACGAGTCCCTGAAGGCCGCCCAGGCCGATCTCGACCACGTCCGCGCACTCATCGGACTCGCCGATGCCGACGACGTGGAGGGCCTGTCCCGGATCGCCGACTTGCTGGAGAAGGTGGCCGACGAAAAGGCGCCACTGCCCGACATTGAGGCGACCCGCAGGCGCCTCAGCCACGGCCTGGACCTGACGAGCCGACTCACGGCCGGCGAATGGCTGGACATGTGGCTGGCGGGCAAGAAGGGACGGCAGAGCGCCATCAGCCGCGACGAGAGCAACATCCGGGTGCACCTCAAACCGCGCATCGGGCACCTGCGGCTCGACCGCCTACGGGTCACCCACCTTTCGGAGATGTTCGAGGCCATCGCCGAGGCCAACGTCGAGATCGCGGAGGGCAACGCAGCCCGCCGCAAGGCGTTCGAGGACCTCGCCCAGATCCCGTGGAAGGGGCGCGAGCACCGTGCCCGCCGCAAAGCGATGAAGGCGGCCATCGCAGAAATGGAGCCCTACCGACGCATCGTCGGTCCGGCCACGCGTCAGCGCGTCCGCTCCACCTTGCGGGCCGCGCTGAACGCCGCGATCGCGCAGCAGCTGATCACCTTCAACCCGGCCGCCCACGTCGAGTTGGAGGCCGGCAAGCGGCCCAAGGCTCTCGTGTGGACCGAGGAGCGCATCCTCCACTGGAAGCGCACCGGCGAGAAGCCGTCGCCGGTGATGGTCTGGACGCCGGAGCACACCGGCCTCTTCCTCGACCATGTCACGGAGGACCGCCTGTACGCGCTGTTCCACCTGATCGCCTTCCGCGGGCTGCGACGCGGTGAGGCATGCGGCCAGAAGTGGACGGACACGCACTTGGACGCCGGGCTCATCACCGTCGCCAAGCAACTCGTGGTCGACGGTTGGGAGGTGTACGAGGACGACCCCAAGACCGACGCCGGCGCGCGGACCATCGCACTGGACTCCGACACGGTCCAGGCTCTCAAGCGGCACCGCGCCCAGCAGGACAAGGACCGCGAAGAGTGGGGGAGCGCCTGGGTGGAGACGGGGCGGGTCTTCACCAAGGAGAATGGCGAGCTGCTCCATCCCGCCAACGTCACGCGGCGGTTCATCGAGCTGTACGAGGAGATCGGCCTCCCGCCGATCCGGCTCCACGACCTCCGCCACGGCGCCGCGACTCTCGCCCACGCGGCCGGGGCCGACCTGAAGGACATCCAGGAGATGCTCGGCCACTCCTCGATCACCATCACGGCCGACACGTACACGAGCCTGCTCCCCGAGGCCGACCTTGCCATCGCCGAGGCCGCAGCCCGGCTCGTCCCGCGTGCCCGCACCACCTCCGAGAACACCGCTCTCGAAGCGGAGCCAGAGCCTGGCGAGGCGGAGGAGCCCGACCCGGAGTTCGTGCCGGATGATGCTGATCCGTTGGGAGAAATTCCGGAGATCAACTCTCCGTCCGCTCACGCACCGCTCACGCAAACGGCCCCGGACGAGGAGTCCGAGGCCGAGTAGGAGCCCTCCCTGGAGGAGAAACCCCAGGTCAGAGCGCTAACGCGTTGTGCCCCCGGCAGGATTCGAACCTGCGACACCCGCTTTAGGAGTTCGATCGTTGCTCGCACCGTCGGGGAGCCGCCTGGCCGCGTTAGCCGTGCACGACCGCGTAGGAGTGCTGGCGTCCGAGGGCGTTGATGTCACCTATGGATGTCAGAACAGTGCAACCGCACATGCTTGCTGGCAAGATGATCCTGTGGTTGACCTGGAGCGCATCAAGGCGGAGAGCGTGGAGTACTTCCGATCCCTTGATGAGGGGGCCACCCTACGGCACCACTTTCGCCACGCCGACGAGGAGGGCGGCTTGTGGTACTTCGAGGCCGTACCCGACCGCGGTGAGTTGATCGCCATCAAGCAGGCCGAGCTGACTCCGGCCGGCCGACTCCACCGGTACAGCTGGGAGCACCTAGAGGACGAGCACGGGTTTCTGACGGACCAGGCGCTCGACCCTGAAGAGTACCCGCTGGAAGCCATCCCGGCCGAAGAGTTCGAGCGGGTGTGGACTCAGTGACGGGGGTGGACAACCACTTTAGGAGAGCGGCGAGGGGCCGAGGTTGCTGAGCTGGGGCTTCGATACCTGCTGCAGCGCCCGGTAACTTGCCCACAGAGCACCCCCATTGTCCGTGGCAGACCCCTGCATCTGGCACGGCAGTGGCACGAACCCCAGCCGACGACAGTCAGCCGCGACGGCGGGCGCGCTGACCGATCAGGCTCGCGTATGCCTCGTTGCACCCCCACCGGCCTCAGCCACGCTGCTGATGCTGTCGACCAGGGCAAGCCACGACGGTCGACCCGCGACAGCGGCGCCAGATCTGGTATGGCAGGTTCATCTTTCTGATGTTGCTCACATCTCCGCGCCTGGAATACAGGTCACCGAACCGAATTCCAGGCGCGCCCTTTTCCTTCTACTCCTCCTCTTCTGGGAACAGGTTCTCCAATGAGTCCCACAGCGCTCGGACGGCCGGAACAACTGTGGCTTGGCTGTCCCGACCAGCCAATAGATCATTAGGCGGGACGTGAACTCGCAGGAACTCCTTGTTTCCAGAAGTTTGCCTCTTACTCCATGACAACACCCCCGCATCAATCATGGCATTTCTAACAGTACGCCACTGAGGATGTTGCACGACTCGGCGCACGTCGGCTGTTCCGTCCTGCTCCGTGAAGTAGTTGGTTTTAGCCAGCAGCCAGCTGAGATCGTTTAGGAGTCCTACAACATCAGCACTCACATGGCGAAGCGGGACGGGAGTCTGAGCTTCCGGCAGACCGCAGGTGGCCAGAATCTCAGAAACCTTACGCGGGTCATACACAGGCTTGTCGCTAGTGCTGTCGCGAACCAGTCGCAAAGCCCGGAACTCGTTGACTGGAACTCCCGAGATGTCCAGCTGCGTGCTGGAGGGATTTACTCTCACCCTCTCGAAACTCACGCGCTTTCCGGCGCATTGCACAAGATGGAAATCCCGGAGGTCGCTTCCGGTGAATCCACAGTCTCGGATTGTCGATTCCCTGATCGTGATCCCGCTCATGTCACAGTCTACGAAGCGCATGAGTCGAATCTCCATGCCTTCGAACGGACCATCATAGGCGCGCATGATGCCAGCCGCTACCGTCCCCGCGTTCTGGCGTACTTGCTCTGTACTCGCGTCTTGCCGTTCACACGCAGTCATGAGTACTTCTAGATTTTCTGTGGCATGGGTGCGGAGCCGAGCCCCTGCCATGCTGGCAGCCTCCACCGGAAGGTTGCTCCGCCGTAGAGCTTGACGCAGGGGGAGCGGTTCCCCTTTTCGCGCCAATTCGACAATTGGACCGGCTAGGAAGTACGAGTAGTAGACATCGTGCTCGAACTTCACTGCGCCTTTGTCTGCCGGCAGTAGCAGTGCGGAGTAGGGGCCACGATCTACGATCGCCAATTGGGCTTCCGATGGGAGCCCGGCTACGTCTAGCCAGACTTCCAGGACTTCACGAAGCGATGTCCGTGAGAGCTCACGAGTATCTTGTCTCCACATCTCTTCTGCGATCTCGGAGAAAACCTCCCTGAGCTGATCGGCCGTCAAATAGCTGTGTCCAGGGCTATCCCGAAGCTTTTCTTCCGCCTCTCTACTGACGTAGCTGTTTACGAGCGCTTCCAGCAGGTCCGTACCCGAAGACAGCACAGAGCCCTTCAGTGAGAGGTCTGTGACACGTGAAACAAAGAACGGCATTCCGCGGAGATGGCCTACCGACTCGCTTGCGAAAGCCGTGGACACCTTATCTTTCAGTTCGCTTATCCGCGCAGCCTGAGCCCCGTCGATACGTGCACGCTTCTCGACATAGTCGTCGACTTGAGCGTCGTCCCACTGTTGGAGGCGAACACGGTTTACCACCCACCCATCCGTACGGAATCCGATGGCAGAGTTAACACGGCCCACGAACTCTTGCTCGTAGTAGGCGCTGCGAGCGGCAGCAACTACGCAGCCAGAAGATTGCAGTTCGTCCAGGAAGCTCGCTAGGGAACTGAAGGACTCGTCGTAGCTTCCTTGAATTCCCAAAAGTTCATCAAATCCATCGACCACCAGCACGAGACAGCCAACTCGCACGAGAGCTGCTACAGCATCGAAGGAGAACTGGGCTCGAAGCTTCCCCAATTCTCCTGAAATAGCGTCGTCGAGCTTAGCGAGGCGACGCCCCTGTGCATCAACGTAGAGCCACAACGCCTCTGCTTGGCCCGAGCGATAGTCCGTGGCCACGGCATGGACGACGTGTTGCAGCAAGCTCGTTTTTCCAACTCCCGCCTGGGCGGTGAGGAATACAACGTTTGTTCGCTCCTCGTAACTTTGGGCGACTTCCCGCACGAGAGTGTTGGCGGCGGTGTTTGGTAGATTTTCCTCGAGACTGTTATCCAGTACGGCGTAAGGGGCTACATAGCTGCTGTCCCCTTTGATGAGATTGGCGATGTTCGTTGAAAGTCGCCTAAGGTCTGCCATATCTGTGCCTGCCAGGAATGAAGCGTAGCTGATGGCAGCACTGCCGACGGTGCGGACAGTCACATCGCGAAGGTCACTGGACCCCGCGAGTAGGAAGTCAGCGCTTCGCCGATCCCCTCTGATCACCCAGTCTGCCTTGACCCAACCTTCCTCAGTTTCCTTGATTGTCACAGGCATGCCCGGGTCAGCAAAGCCGGCAAGGTCTTTCCTGAGTTGGTCTCGCAGCTCTTTTTGCAGGTCGTCTGGTTCGCTTGTACGAGAAATCATTTTTTTTTGCTCCAGGGGAGGCGTTTTTGCGCGAGTTAAAGCCAAGAGGGGTCGTTGATGAGCTCCACATTTAGGGCTTGAAAATACATATCGTGAGGCGTGGTTGGTCGCTTCCTTATCCATGCAATCGGCTTTCCCCAGCGAATGGAGGTTGCCATCATCGCTGGGACGTAATCGTCGTCGTTTGCAACAACTAGGATTCGATCGTATTCCTCTTGTTCGGAGTAGAAGTGGGCATCTTGGGCAAGCATTTGATCTACCATCTTTTGCCCCCCATTCTTATAAGTGCCAGTCAGTTTGGCTTGAGGATTGCAGGCTAGGCTGGTAGCGAGTCGCGGAATGATGCGTACGCCGTCTTCTAGGGATCGCAAGGTGTTTAGCAGTGAGTTGGCGATTCTATATTTCTCCATGTATCCACCGGCTCGGTCCACCCAGCCATCGTAAATTCTGCACTCGACCTCGATCGCGTCACGGGGCAGGGTTGGCTTACCCGGGCTAAATACCTTTCTGATCAGACTCGAGATCAGTTCAAGGGAATCTTGAATTGTTGGTCTTGTGTTTGCTCGCGGGTCCAGGTTGTTAAAGTCAATGAGGGCCACGTTAAGGCCCGTTGTCTGTTGACCTGCGTCAGCCGTCTGCATAGCGGCAGACTAGAGCAGGGGTAGCGGTGTTCGTGAGCGTTCCTGGGAAGTTGAGCGTCTGTCGTGTCGGACGCCAGACGTGCGGGCGCGCCTTGATGCCCTCGCCTGCTCGCCACTTTCCCGCAATTAGCTGGACCCAGTCACGACGTACTCCTTCTCTTACGACAAGCGGCTGATTGCCGGGAGCGCGGCACGGGCGCCGGCAGGGCTGGAGCGGGGCGGAGACAGGAGCGCAGGCCCGGCCGGGCACAGCTGCGTGACGATCATCAGCGACGCGGCGGCCGTCGCCACCGGCTGCGGGG
>NZ_JBEYZD010000132.1:0-9621 GCF_040645895.1 Streptomyces olindensis
GCGGGGGGGGGCGCGGCCCCCCACACCCCCCCCCCCCCCCCCCCGCGGCACAAGGGGAAACCCGTCCGGGCTCCGGTCAGTCGAGCACCGCCGTGGCCTCGACCTCGACCATGATGTCCGGCTCGCCCAGAGCGGACACGCCGAGCAGGGTGATCGGCTTCAGCGGGTCGACGCCCATCTTGGCGGCGGCGCGCTGGACGCCCTCCCCCAGCAGCGGATACTTCTCCGGGGACCAGTCCACGACGTAGATCGTCAGCTTCGCCACGTCGTCGAACGAGCCGCCGATCTCCTGCAGCGCCCGGCCGACGTTCAGATAGGCCTGCTCCACCTGCGCGGCGAAGTCACCGGTGCCCACCGCATTGCCGTCGGCGTCGCGGGCCACCTGGCCGGCCAGGAACACGAGCCTGGAGCCCTCCGCGATCGAAAGCTGCCGATACACATCCGGTTTCGGCAGGCCATCAGGATTGACTAATTTGATGGTCATGCGCTCTCCTCATTCAGGGGACTTCGCGGTCACCCTAGCGCAGAGAACATTTTCCATCCCGCCGAAACCGCCGGGAAGTTGACCCGTCGACAGGCGGCCCCTCAGAGTTCGCCGGAAATGCCGAGGCCCGTCAGCGCGCCGACCGGATCCAGATCGGGGGTGCCGCGCGGCCACCAGTCGTCCCGGCCGGCCTCGGACTCGTAGGCGTACCACAGGCCGTCGCGGCCGAGGCGGAGCTGGACGTGGCCCCGGGGGTGGGTGAGGCGGTTGCGCCAGGGCCGGAACGCGGGCAGGTCGGCGGCGAGGAGGAGGGGCCTGGCCCGGTCGAACCGCCCGGCCGGCGGGTCCCACGGCTCCTCCAGCACGACGAGGCCCTCCAGCCCGCCCTGCCGCCAGGCGGCGACCGCGCGGGCCAGGTCGGACGGAGTACGGCCCGTCGCGTCCGCCAGGGAGGAGTAGAGCGCCCGGGTGCCGGCGGTGAGCCCCGAGCCGGGACGGGCCGCGGCCAGGCGCACCGCGTCCTGCCAGAGCGTGAGCTGCCCGACCGGGTCGCGGCCGGTGGTGAGCAGGGCGTGGGCCCGGGCGGCGGCGTCCGTCGCCAACTGGTCCAGGGCGAAGGGGTCCGGGCCGCCGGGAGCGGCCGGGTAGGCCGGGGGCTGCTCGGGGTGCGGGGGCGGGGGCAGCGGCGCCGGGAGGGGCGGGAGGGCGCGCCGCGCGAGGACGTCACCGGCCCGTACTCCGGGCATCGGAGCCGGTTCCCGGTCCTGGGCGGCGCGCGCCGCGCGGGTGGCGCTCAACCGGGAGAGCGCGTCGAGCAGTTCGCGTTCGCCGCGGCCGCGCAGCAGGAGCAGCACGAAGGGGTCGGCGTCGAGCAGCCGGGCGGTTTGATAGCAGAGGGCGGCGGCGTGCTTGCAGGGGTGGCCGCGGTCGGGACAGCTGCAGCGCGGCTCCAGGTCGCCGGGGCCGGGCAGCAGCGGCACGCCGCAGTCGGCCAGGGACTGCGGCATCTCCTTGTCGAGCAGCGCGGCGATGTGCCCGGGCCGGTCGGCGGCGGCGTCCAGGAACCTGTCCCAGTCGGTGTCGCCGAGGGTGCGCAGCCGCACCTGGACGCGGTACGGGCGCGGGCGGCTGCCCCGCACGTAGGCCAGGACGAGACCGGGCGTCACCGTGATGGCGTCGACGTTCCCCTGCTCGGCATACCCCCGCCCACGCTCCAGCCGCTTGGCATCCAGTGCGCCCTGCTCCAGCGCGCCGACCCAGGCGTTCCCCCACCAGCTCTCGGCGAAGGTCTTGCCCTCCCGGGGCGGGAAGGCCGGGAAGGTACGGCGGAGGTCGCTGTCCCGGTGGGGGGCGGCCATGGAGCGGGGAGGTGTTTCTCCTTGGCTCCCGCCCCTGTGAGAGGTTGCCTCCCCTCGGCTCCCACCCCCGTGAGAGGTTGCCTCTCCGTGCTGCAGGTCGGTCGGGCGGGAGGGCGGGCTCCGGTGCCCGGGCGTCTCCTCATGGGCGTCGGGCGCCGGGGCGGGTCCGTCGGCGGGCGTCGCGTCCGGCAGGTTCGGGAGATTCGGCAGGTTCGGGAGATTCGGCAGGTTCGGGAGTCGGAAAGGGCCGGACAGCAACTGGTGTACGTCATGCGCTGCCCCGCCGGCGCCGTGGTCGCGCGCTCGCCGCACAGCCGCGGCTCTGTCGTCCACGGTGCTCTGCCGGGCCCGGCGCCTGCGCCGGGCGCCTTCCCGCTCGGTCTCCTCCCGGGCCCGTCGCGCGTCGTCCCGGGCCGCACGCAGCGCCTCCCGTGCGACGTCCGCCGCACGAGGCCCGGGCCGGTCGGAGTCACGGTCGGGCCGGTCGGAGTCACGGTCGGGCCGGTCGGTGTCACGGCCGGGCCGGTCGGTGTCACGGCCGGGCCGGTCGGTGTCACGGCCGGGCTGGTTGGTGTCGCGGTCGGCACGACCCGAGTCACTGTCGAGCCGACCCATGTCCCCGGCGGGCCAACCCGAATCACCGTCGGACCGACCCGAGTCACCGTCGGACCGGCCCACGCCACCACCGAGCCGACCGCTGTCGCCATCGGCCGTCGAAGCCTGCTCGGCTTCCTCCCCGGGTCGGGCCTCGGAAGAGGCGGGTCCCGCCGGGACCTCCTGCGGATCGCCCGGCGCCGCCGACTCCGACTCCGGTTCCGGCTCCGGCTCCGGCTCCGGCTCCCACGGTGTTCCCACCGCCCGAGTGTCCTCGGGTGCACCGACGTCCTCCCCCGGGCCCTCCTCGCTCGCGTGGTCCTCCCCACCCCGACCGCTCCCCCGATGCTCGGACACCGCCCGCCGCAGTGCCTCGCGCGCCGCGTCCCCGGGTCGGGGGGTCTCCTGGTCGGTGGGCGCCGGAGGGGTCGTCGGGGCCGGGGCCTGGGGCGCCCGCGCCCGGGCCGCCCGGAGGGCCCGGCGCGCCTCGTCGGAGGGGCGGGCCGTCATGCCGTCCTCCGCAGGGACACCAGGTCGGACAGCTCACGGTCGGTCAGTTCGGTGAGGGCCGACTCGCCGGAGCCGAGGATCGCGTCGGCCAGGGCGCGCTTGGCCTGGAGCATCTCGGCGATGCGGTCCTCGACCGTGCCCTCGGTGATGAGGCGGTGGACCTGGACGGGCTGGGTCTGGCCGATGCGGTAGGCACGGTCGGTGGCCTGCTCCTCGACGGCCGGGTTCCACCAACGGTCGAAGTGCACGACGTGGCCCGCGCGGGTGAGGTTCAGGCCGGTGCCCGCCGCCTTCAGGGACAGCACCAGGACCGGGGTCGAGCCGGCCTGGAAGCGGTCGACCATGCGCTCCCGCTCGGGGACCGGGGTGCCGCCGTGCAGGAGGTCGACCGGGACCGCGCGCCCCGCCAGGTGAGAGGTGATCAGACGGGCCATCCCGACGTACTGGGTGAAGACCAGGGCGGAGCCGTCCTCGGCGAGCAGCGTGTCCAGCAGCTCGTCCAGCAGGGCGAGTTTGCCGGAGCGGGCGGCGAGCCGGTCTCCGGCCGGGGCGTGCTCCTCCTTCAGGTACAGCGCCGGGTGGTCGCAGATCTGCTTCAGCGACGTCAGCAGCTTCAGCACCAGGCCGCGCCGGGCCATGCCCTCGGCGGTCTCGATGGCGAGCATCGACTCCCGGACCACCGCCTCGTACAGCGCGGCCTGCTCGCGGGTGAGCGGGACCGGGTGGTCGGTCTCCGTCTTGGGCGGCAGCTCGGGCACGATGCCCGGGTCGGACTTCTTGCGGCGCAGCAGGAAGGGCCGGACCAGGCGGGCCAGGCGCTCCACCGCTTCCTCGTCCTCGCCGGTCTCGACGGCCCGGGCGTGCCGCGCGCGGAACGACTTCAGCGGCCCGAGGAGGCCCGGGGTGGTCCAGTCGAGCAGGGCCCACAGCTCCGAGAGGTTGTTCTCGACGGGCGTGCCGGTGAGGGCCACGCGCGCGGGGGACGGGATCGTGCGCAGCGCCTTGGCCGTGGCGGAGTACGGGTTCTTGACGTGCTGTGCCTCGTCGGCGACGACCATGCCCCAGGTCTGCTCGGCCAGGGCGGGGGCCGCCGAGCGCATCGTGCCGTACGTGGTGAGGACGAAGCCGCCGTCCAGGCCGGTGAGGCTGCGGTCGGGGCCGTGGAAGCGGCGGACGGGGACGCCGGGGGCGAAGCGGTTGATCTCCCGCTGCCAGTTGCCGAGCAGCGAGGCCGGGCAGACCACCAGGGTCGGCTCGCGACGGGCCCGCTTCAGGTGCAGGGCGACGAGGGTGATCGTCTTGCCGAGGCCCATGTCGTCGGCGAGGCAGCCGCCGAGGCCGAGGGAGGTCATGAGGTCGAGCCAGGCCAGGCCGCGGAGCTGGTAGTCGCGGAGGGTGGCGTGCAGGCCCGGGGGCGGCTCGGCCGGGCGGATCCCCGCGGTCAGGCGGTCGCGCAGGGTGGCCAGCGCGCCGACGGGGACGGCCTCGACCGTCTCGCCGTCCACCTCGGCCGTGCCGGTGAGGGCGACGGACAGGGCGTCGACCGGGTCGAGCAGCCCGAGGTCGCGCTTGCGGGCCTTGCGGACGAGGGCCGGGTCGACCAGGACCCACTGGTCGCGCAGCCGGACGACGGGCCGGTGGGCCTCGGCGAGCGTGTCCATCTCGGTGTCGGTGAGCGGGTCGCCGCCGAGCGCCAGCTGCCAGCGGAACCGGAGCAGGTCCTCGCTCTCGAAGAAGCCGGTGCCGTCGGTCGCCGAGCCGGGCGCGGGGCGGATCACCGCCGTGGCGGAGAGGTCCTGCGCCAGGTCCCTGGGCCAGTGCACCGCGACGCCGGCCGCGGCGAGCCGGGTGGCCGCGACCCCGAGCAGGTCGCTCAGCTCCTCCTCGGTCAGGGCCAGGACATCGGGCACGTCCTGATCGGAGAGCCGGTCCAGGGGCGGCCAGACCCGGGCCGCGCGGCGGACGGCGAGGGCGGCGTCGACCCGCGCGCGGGGGCCGAAGGCGTCGGCGGCCTCGCCCGCCCACAGGGCCGCCGCGTCGGCCACGAGGGTCGGGTCGGCGAGGCTGTGCACCTGGACGACGGCCGCGCCGGCGCTGCGCGCCCCGCCGTCCGGGGCGTCGTCGAACAGGTCGTACGCCGACAGGTCCAGGCGGAGCGAGATGCGCACGCCGGCGTCCATGCCGGCGGCGACCTCGGCGGCCCAGTCCTGGGCGCCGGGCAGGCGCTGGGCCTCGCGGGCGGCGAAGGGCCTGCCGGTGGTGTGGGCTGCGGCCGGGGTGCGGGGCAGGGTGTCGGCGACCGCGTCCAGGAAGGCGCGCACCAGCGCTTCCGGTTCGGGCAGGCGGATCGGGCCCGGGCCGGGCAGCGGGACGGCGTGTCCTTCGTACGGCAGGGCGGCGGCGACCGCGCGCAGGTGCGCGATGTCGTCCGGGTCGAGGGGGCCGGCCCGCCAGGCGTCGTGGCCGGTGACGGTCAGGCCGGGGAGGAGCCGGCCGCGCGCGGTGAGCCGCAGGGCGTGCAGGGCGGCGGCGCCCCAGCAGGCGGTGGCGGGGTGGGCCGCCGGGTCGTGCCGCGCCCGCACCAGGAGCGGCAGGGCCGCTTCCAGCGGGAGGGTCAGCGCCGGGGCGGTCCGCCGCCGGACTCCCGCGCCGTGCCGCCGTACGACGGTCAGCTCGGTGTCCTCGGCGGGCAGGGGTTCGCCCTCGGGGTCCCAGAAGGCGATGCGGCCGTGGCGCGGGAGGGGTGCGGGCAGGAAGACGGCCGGGAGGCGGACCGGGGCCGTCGGCTCCCCCGCCCGCTCGGCCACCGCGGCCGTGTCACCCATACGTCCTGTCACCTCCCGCCCCGTCCGTCGGATCAGTCGTCTCCGACTCTACGGGCGGGGTCTGACAATCGGCCCCGGCGGCGGGTCAGGGCACGGTCCGGGACACGACGTACACCCAGGGGTACGCCGGGTTGGAGAGGTCCACGACCACGTCGTGGGTGGGGGCCGGGTTCTTCTGCCGGTGGACGAAGCCGTACCACCCGTCGCCCCCGGGGAACGTCCAGCCGGTCACCTTGCGGTCGCGGGCGCCGATGGTGATGTCGCCCTTCTTCAGGTCCTTGCGCGTCATCCCGAGGCCCGTCAGGTAGGCGTCGAGGCCGGCCGTGTTGGTCTCGAACTGGGCGTAGAGGCGGCTGGTCTTCCAGTTGTTGGTCTCGTAGTACGCCACGTGCCAGGCCGGGTGCGGGATCGGCACCTGGTAGATGCGGCGCTGGAGCTTGGAGGGCCAGCCCTCGGTGAGGCCGGTCGCCGAGTACTTGGCCTCCTTGTCCTTGCCGCTGTCCCGGCTCTGGTTCGCGGAGATCACCAGGTAGCCGGCCGGGATACCGATGAGCAGCACGATGATCAGCAGGGTGAGCGCCCTGCGGCGGATCATGTGGCGGCGGTCCTCGACCGGGTGGTCCGGCTCCTCGGGCCACGGGCCCTGGTGGGGCAGGGAGGCGGTCACAGCGTCTCCTGGGAACTGCGGAGCGACTGCGTGTACCGCTCGTAGCGCTCGTAGCGCTCCACGCGGCGGCGCTTGGCGCGGCGGAAGCGGCGGGCGACCAGTCGGGCGAGGTCGGCGGCGCCGACCATGCCGGCCTCGGGGCCGAGCTGGGCGCGCACGATGCGGGCCTCGGGGCGGTAGCCGCGGCCGGTGAGGTGCCGTTTGAAGGCGTCCCGGGCCGGGCCGATCAGCAGGTCGTCGGCGGCCGAGACGCCGCCGCCGATCACGAAGCAGGACGGGTCGAGGGCGGCGGCGAGGTTGGCGATGCCGACGCCGAGCCACTGGCCGATGTCCTGGAGCAGCTCGATGCACATGGCGTCGCCGTCGCGGGCCAGCTCGGTGATCATCGGGCCGGTGATGTCGCCGATGCTGCCCTTGACGTGCTCGATGATCCCGTAGGCGACCGGTGAGTCGGCGGCGGCCAGCTCGCGCGCCTCGCGGACGAGGGCGTTGCCGGAGCTGTACTGCTCCCAGCAGCCGCGGTTGCCGCACGGGCAGCGGTGGCCCCCGGGCACGACCTGCATGTGGCCGAACTCGCCGGCGACGCCGTACTTGCCGCGCTTGACCTGGCCGTCCTCCAGGATCGCGCCGCCGATGCCGGTGCCCAGCGTGATCATGACGAGGTGGTCCTCGCCGCGGCCCGCGCCGAAGCGCCATTCGGCCCAGGCGGCGGTGTTGGCGTCGTTGTCGACCAGCACGGGGACCGACAGGCGGCTGGCGAGGCGGTCCCGCAGGGGTTCGTTGCGCCAGGACAGGTGGGGGGCGAACAGCACGCGGTTGCGGTCGGCGTCGACCCAGCCGGCCGCGCCGATGCCGACGGCGTGCACGTCGTGCCGGTCGGAGAGGTCCAGGACCAGCTCGGCGATGGTGTCCTCGACGACCTTGGGGCTCTTGGACTTGTCCGGGGTCTCCGTGCGGAGCTTCTCCAGGATGTTGCCGTCGGCGTCGACGACGCCCGCCATCACCTTCGTACCGCCGATGTCGATGCCGACCGTGGGCACGCGGGGTGCCGTCAGGTGTGAGCGGCGCTCCCGGGTGCCGACCGTGCGGAGCACGGTGGCACGGCGGGAACCGATGGGGGCGGTGAAGTCGCGGTAGGTGCTCATCGCGCCCGATTCTGCCTCACAGGACGGCAGGGTGCGGTGCACAGGGGTGCTGCGGACCGTCCTCTCACGTCCTCACGAGCAGCTGGAACTCGAAGGAATAGCGCGTCGGACGGTACGTGTGCGTGCCGTACTCGACCGCACGGCCCGTGTCGTCGAACGTGACGCGTTGCATGGTCAGCAGCGGCGCGCCTGTCTCCTCGGCCAGGCGGTCCGCCTCCTCCGTCGTCGCCGCCCGGGCGCCGATGGACTGGCGGGCGCTGTGCAGGGTGATGCCCGCCGCGCGCATCAGGCGGTAGAGGCCGGTGGTCTCCAGCTGGACGGTGTCGAGGTCGATCAGGCCGGGCGGCAGGAAGTTGCAGAGGTAGGCCATGGGCTCGCCGTGGGCGAGGCGCAGGCGTTCCACGCGGTGGACGTCGCTGTCTTCGGCGACGCCGAGAGCGGCGGCGACCTCGGCGGAGGCGGGGACGACCGTGTTGACCAGCACCTTGGTGGCGGGGCGCTGGCCCGCCGCCTCCAGGTCGTCGTAGAGGCTGCTGAGCTCCAGCGGGCGCTTGACCTGGCTGTGCACGACCTGGGTGCCCACACCGCGGCGGCGTACGAGGAGGCCCTTGTCGACGAGCGACTGGATGGCCTGGCGGACGGTCGGCCGGGACAGGCCTAGCCGCGCGGCGAGCTCGATCTCGTTGCCCAGCAGGCTGCCGGGGGTCAGCGTGCCGTGCTCGATCGCGGCCTCCAGCTGCTGGGACAGCTGGAAGTACAACGGCACGGGGGAGCTGCGGTCCACGCTGAGCTCGAGCTGCACGGTCGGGTCCACTTCTGGTTTCGGCACGGGCCGAGCGTAGCTCCGTGCGTTGTTGACGGGAAGTTGTGTAGTCAGATTGTCCGGACATTCAGATTGACAGGGGCGGGTCGGGCACGCACTTTGTTTTCATGCGCATCGGCGTCATCGGTACGGGCCGCATCGGCACGATCCACGCGAACACGCTCAGCCGGCACCGCGACGTGGGCTCCCTGATCCTCACGGACGCGGACGCCCCGCGGGCCCAGGAACTGGCGCACCGGCTGGGTGAGACGGCGGCGCCTGGCGTGGAGGAGATCTTCCGGTGGGGCGTCGACGCGGTGGTGATCACGACGGCGACGTCGGCCCACGCCGAACTGATCGGTCGGGCAGCACGCTCGGGCCTGCCGGTGTTCTGCGAGAAGCCCATCGCGCTGGACCTGCCGGGGACGCTGAGCGCGATCGCCGAGGTCGAGACGGCCGGGACGGTGCTCCAGATGGGCTTCCAGCGCCGCTTCGACACCGGCTACGCGGGCGCCCGCGAGGCCGTGCGGTCCGGCAGGCTGGGGCGGTTGCACACCGTGCGGGCGCTGACCAGCGACCAGACCCCGCCGCCGGCCGCCTGGCTGCCGCTGTCCGGTGGGCTGTACCGGGACACGCTGATCCACGACTTCGACGTGCTGCGCTGGGTGACGGGCCGGGAGGTGGCGGACGTGTACGCGACCGGGACGGACGCCGGTCCCGCGATGTTCCGCGAGGCCGGTGACGTCGACACCGGCGCCGCGCTGCTCACCCTGGAGGGCGGCACGCTCGCGACGGTCACGGGTGCCCGGCTGAACGGTGCGGGGTACGACGTGCGCATGGAACTGGCCGGGGAGCTGGACCAGATCGTGGTGGGGCTGGACGACCGTACGCCGATCGCGTCCACGGAGCCGACCGGGCCGCCGGCCGCGGACAAGCCCTGGACGGGTTTCCTGGAGCGCTTCGGCCCGGCCTACGAGGCGGAGCTGAACGCGTTCGTCGAGGTCGTCCGGGGCGAGCGGGTCAACCCCTGCGACGGGCGCGAGGCGCTGCAGGCGCTGCGCGTGGCCGAGGCGTGCGAGGTGTCGCGCCGGGAGCGCAGGCCGGTGCGCCTCGCGGAGATCCCCGGCGGGGGCGCCCCCGCCTAGGGGGTGTCCGCAAAGTCCCGTCGTCCGCCCGGAGGGCGGGCCCTGCGGCGTTCGGTGCGTGCTCTCGGCGTGCCGGGCGGACGCCCGCGTA
>NZ_JBEYZD010000133.1:0-9535 GCF_040645895.1 Streptomyces olindensis
ATCGTGTACTTCGTGCTCCAGCGGCAGTTCGTCAGCGGCCTGACCCTGGGCGCCAACAAGGGCTGACCCGCCCGCACCCGAAAGAGACCACCGTGCACCACCCCTTCACCCCCGTCGCCGCCGTGCCGGTGGACCCCCGCAAGGCCAGGGTCCACGAGGAGGGCTGGCAGTCCTGGAGCCCCAGCGGCGCCTACGCCCTCGGCACGACGCCGTACCGCCCGACGAACGCCAACTGGGCGACCGTCTGCTACCGCCCCGGTGTCACCGTTCCCGCCGGCACGTTCCAGGGCGAGGGCCTGCTCGCGCTCGACCCCGGCGACGGCTCACCGGTCCGGCTGTGGGCGGCGGCCGAGCCGACACGCGAGGTGCCGTCGATCCGGCTCGCCGTACGGGACGGGGTGGCGGAGGTCGGCGCGAACGGCCCGGTGAAGGAGTGGACGGGCCCGGACATCCAGTCGGTACTGGGCGAGTGGGCCGATGGCCTCGGACTCGACGCCCCTCGCCCGGCACCGACCGTCTGGTGCTCCTGGTACGAGTACTTCACGGCCGTCACCGAAGACGACATCCACGAGAACCTCCGCGCGATGGACACCCTCGACCTGCCCGTCGACGTCGTCCAGATCGACGACGGCTACCAGCGGGCCCTCGGCGACTGGCTCACCCTCTCCGGCCGCTTCCGCTCCCGCGCCGGGATCGCCGAGAAGATCCGCTCCCGCGGCCGCCGCGCCGGCATCTGGACGGCCCCGTTCCTCGTCGACCCGGCGAGCGACCTGGCCGCCGAGCACCCCGACTGGCTGGTCCGCGACACCGCCGGCGGCTTCGCGCACGCCGGCCGCAACTGGGGCCACGACCTGCGCGTCCTCGACACCACACACCCCGACGCCGCCGCGTACCTGACCGAGGTCTTCACCACCCTGCGCGCCGAGGGCTACGACTACTTCAAGGTCGACTTCCTCTACGCGGGCGCCCTCGACGGCGTACGCCACGCCGACGCCGACGCGCTCACGGCCTACCGCGCCGGCATCCGCCTGATCCGCGAGGCGATCGGGCCCGAGTCGTACCTCCTGGGCTGCGGGGCGCCCCTCCTGCCCTCGATCGGCCTGTTCGACGCGATGCGCGTCAGCCCCGACACGGCCCCGCACCGCCGCCCCGAGGCCGACGACTACTCCCAGCCGGGCCAGGACCCCGCCGAGTTCACCGGCGCCGCCCGCCAGTGGCAGCACGGCCGTCTCTGGACCAACGACCCCGACTGCCTGATGGCCCGCCCGGCCGTCGAGACCCGCGAACAGTGGGCGGCCCACGTGGAGTCCACCGGCGGACTGATGGCCTCCAGCGACCGCCTGCTCTCCCTGGACCCGTGGGGCGTGGAGACCACGCGCCGCCTCCTCACGAAGGACGCCCGCTGACCCCGCGGGCCCCTGAGCCCACCCCTCGTCCGCCGGTGGCCGCTTGTAGCATCTGAGGAGGGCCGCACGAGGGGGACGCGTGATCGAACTGGCCGACATGATCCGTGAGTTGCGCGAGCAGCTGACCACCGCGCTGACGGACGGCGACGGCAGGATGCTGCGCTTCGAAATGGGCCCCGTGGAGATCGAGGCGTCCGTCGCCGTCACGCGCGAGGCCGGCGGGGACGCCAAGGTGCGGCTGTGGGTGGTCGACGCGGGGGCCAACGGCAAGTTCAGCCGGGCCGAGACCCAGCGGGTCACGCTGACGCTCACGCCGAAGGTGGTGCCGCCGGGCGGCGGCCGGGCGGAGACCGCGATGATCACGGGTGACGAGGTTGACGGCGAACGCTGACCGCGGGCTGCGGCCCGCACAGGCCGCGG
This sequence comes from Streptomyces olindensis, assembly GCF_040645895.1. Lineage (NCBI taxonomy): Bacteria > Bacillati > Actinomycetota > Actinomycetes > Kitasatosporales > Streptomycetaceae > Streptomyces > Streptomyces olindensis. Next base: position 1,827 of record NZ_JBEYZD010000133.1, read on the forward strand.
AGATCATCGTCGCACTGCCCGACGGCGGCCGCCGGGGCTCGGGTTACCTCCTGGCGCCGGGCCGCGTGCTCACGGCCGCGCATGTCGTCCGGGGCGCGGCGGACGTCCGCGTGCGCTTCGAAGCGGACCGGCCGGCGGAGCGGGTCGTCGGGGCGACGGTGGCGTGGGCGCACGACGGCATCGACATCGCCGTACTGACGCTCCCGGAGGACCTGTCCGACGACGTACCGCCCGTCCTGTTCGGCGGAGACGACGTACCACCTGTCCTGTTCGGCGGAGTCGGCGAGCAGGACGCGGTGCTCGGCTGTTCGGCGATGGGCTTCCCCCGTTTCAAGCTCCGCGCGGACGCCGCCGGCGGGCGCTTCCGGGACGTCGAGCACATGGACGCGACGTGCGCGGTGCTCGCCAACCGGCGCGAAGGCACCCTGGACCTGAGGGTCGCGGCGCCGCCCGCCGAGGACCCGGACCCCGAACGGGATGCCTGGGAGGGGATGTCGGGAGCGGCCGTCTTCAGCGGCGGGCACCTGGTCGGTGTGGTGAGCCGCCACCACCGCAGGGAGGGCGCCGGACGGGTCGCGGCCGGGCGCGCGGACCGGTGGGCCGTAGCGCTGACCCCGGCGGAACGCGCCGGACTGGAGACCCTGCTGGGCCAGGACCTCACGACGCTGCCCTGCGCGGTGCCCGCAGGCGCCCCCGGCCCCGTCCAGGAGGCCTACCGGGCCCAACTCGCCGACCTCGCACCGGAACGGCTGGAGGAACGGGAAGCGGAGCTTGCCGACCTCGTCTCCTTCTGCGGCGGCTCCGAGGCCTACCTGTGGGTGCAGGGACCGCCGTGGGCCGGGAAGACGGCCCTGGCCGCGTGGTTCGCCCTGCGTCCGCCCCGCGGGGTCGTCCCCGTCTGGTTCTTCGTCACCGCACGCGACGCGAGCCAGTCCGACGGCGACGCCTACACCGTGGCGGTCATCGACCAGCTCGCCGCCATCGCCGGCCGCGCACCGGCCGCGACCGGGTCACCGACCGCCCGCGACGGCGAACGCCGGCTCCTGCTGCGCCAAGCCGCCGAGCGCGTGGCGCGGGACGGCGGCACCCTGCTCCTCGTCGTGGACGGCCTGGACGAGGACCAGTCCGCCTCGCCCGGCGGCAGCGGCGCGAGCATCGCCTCACTCCTGCCCGAGCGCCTGCCGCCGAACGTCCGCGTCCTGGTGACCAGTCGGACCTACCCGGGCCTCCCGGACGACGTCAGGGGCGGTCACCCGCTGCGCGGTTGCCGCGTGCTGGAACTCGCCGCCACGGAAGCGGCCCGGCACACCGAGCACGAAGCCAAGTTCGATCTGCACCGCGCGCTCACCGGCGACCGCCTGCAGCGTGACCTGGTCGGCCTCCTCACCGCGGCGCGCGGCACACTCACCGTCCCCGACCTGCGTGAACTCACCGGCGAGCAGACCTTCGAACTGCGCCGCCGACTGGACAGCGCGTTCGGACGCATCCTGCGGCTGCGGGGCGACGTCGCGGGCGGGAGCAGCGGCCCCGAGGGCTACGGCGACGATCTGAGCCTGTACACGTCCACGCGCGGTTACCTCTTCGCCCACGAGACCCTCCTCACCACCGCCCAGGACGAACTCGGCCCGGATCTGTGCACCTACCTGGACCGGCTGCACGCCTGGGCGACGTCGTACGAGCGCCGGTGCTGGCCGGAGGGCACGCCGCTGTACCTGCTCCAGCCGTACGGCCGCCTCCTCGCGTTCCTCCGGGACGCGGACCGGGCCACCGCCCTCGCCGTGGACATCCGGCGGCGTGACCGGTTGCGGGAGGCGACGGGGAGCGACGGCGCCTGCCTCGGGGAGATCGCGGCGGCCCGCGAGACCGTCCGCCGGGTCGACCCCGACAACCTGGCGGCACTCGCCGCGCTCGCGGTGGCGGGGGGCCTGGTGGCGCAGCGCAACGCGGGTCTGCACCCCGACATCCCCGTGGTCCACGCGCGGCTGGGGCGGATCCGGCGTGCCATCGGACTGGCCCGCACCGTCGGCGCGCCCGCGGACCGGGCGCGGGCCCTGACCGGCGTGGCCCACGTGCTGGCGGAGGCGGGCGACCGGCGGGCGGTGGGGCTGGCGACGGAAGCGGTGGGGCTGACCGAGCGGGGGACGCCGCACGGCGTGGCGGCACGAGCGGCCCTGGCCAGCGCGCTGTCATCGGCCGGCAGGGCGGACGACGCGCTGCGTCTGGTCCGTGAACTGCCTCGGCCGCAGGACGGTGAGGACACCGAGCGTTTCACGGAGGCGCTGGTGAGGATCGCCGCCGCGCTCCAGGCCCCGGCGCACGCGGCCGGCGTACTGGAGCTGGCGGAGCGGGTCGCCGCCCAGGCGCACCCGCCGTCCACGCGCGTCCGGGCGCTGACGGCGGTCGCCGAGGCCTGGTCGCGCATCGGCCGCGTCGACGAGGAGACACGTCTCGTCGCGTCCGTCACCGCACTGGCCCTGCGGCACGCCACGACTCCGGGGAACCTCCCCGCCGTCGCCGCGGAGGCCCTGCGCGAGACCCGCCCGCGCGAGGCCGCGCTCATGACCTCCCTGGCCACGGCATGGCTGGAGAGCCATGGGGAACCGCGCGACGTGGAGACGCTCCGTGGCGCGGTGCGAGGACTGCTGCTCACGAACCGGGTGGCGGAGGCGGGGCGGCTCGTGGACACCGCACTGGAAACGCTGCCTCGCCTGAGGCCCCGGGAGTGGGGCGAGTTCAGGCAGCTGCTGGCCGTGGGGTGGGCGCGGGCCGGGCAGGTGACGCGAGCCCTGAGGGCCGCGGCGGACAACCACTGGAACCGTGACCGCCTCGCCGGGCCCATCGCCGAGCTCCTGCTGAAGGCCGGTGCCGCCGACGAACTGGAGGACCTGCTCGTCCACCGGGCGGCCTCGCTGGAGTGGCCGCAGACCGAGCTGGCCCCCACGGTACTGGTCGCGCTCGCCGCGCACTTCGTGGCGGAGGACCGGGAACGCTCCCTGCGGCTGCTCCACGAGGCGGAGCACGGAGACCTCGCGTCGGCTCTGTCGAACACCTGGGACGACGACGAGCGCGTGGTCGCCTTCGCCGGTGCGCTCGCCGCGGCGGGCCGGCCCGCCGAAGCCGAGCGGCTCGTGGAGACGGTCGACGGGATCATGAGCCCCTGCGGGTATGCCGCGATGGCGGAGGCCCTCGCGCACGACGCGAGCCGGGCCCGGCACTTCGCCGAGCGTGCGTACGACCTGGCGTTCGACACTCCCGGTCCGCGCTTCAACCACGTCCAGATATCCGCCCTCCAGGCCCTGGCGTGCGTGGGGGCGACGCGACGAGTCGTCGAGGTCCTGGAGGATCTCCCCGCCGACAGAGCCGTGCTGACCGCGGACAACCGTGACCGGCTCAGGGTGCTTCTCGTCGAAGGGCTGTGGCCGCACGCCCCGGACCTGGCCGCGCAGTGGGTGGACGAACTGCTGGCCGACCTGCCCGGTGAAGCCGCGCTGACCGGCGCACGGCTCATCGCCGCGGCGGGACGCCACGACACCGAACAGGCCCGGCACCTCGGACGACTCGTCCTGTCCCGGATCGCGGCCCTCGACGCCCGGCAGCCGGCCGATCTCCGCCACGAGGGCGTCCTCACCGTGCTCACGGCGCTGTACGACCCGGCCGGCGCCCGCCACCGCCTCGGCACACCGGCACCGCGGTACGACGCCGGAACCGACCAGCACACGGGCACGGCGGTCGTGCTGTCCCTGGCCCACGCGGTACTCGGCGACGTCGAGGCGGCCCGGAGCATGACCGCGCGCCCGAGGGACGGGGTGGAGCGAGCGGAGGCCCGCGCCCAACTCGCCGCGTACGTCGCGGGTGTGCACGGCGCGGTGACGGTCCATCCGTTCCTCGGGGAGATCGGGGACAGCTTCACGTTCCTGCGCCGCCTGGCCGTCCGCCTCCTGCCACCCCCGGGCGGCCCGGACCTCCCGCGCGCACGGGCCCTCCTGGCGGACGCCCTCACCCCGGACGGCTGGTACATGGCGGCCCAGGTCCTCGCCGAGATCGACCCGGACGCCGTCCTCCGCGCCAAGGACGTCGTCTTCGCGCACCTGGGTCTCGGCGACGGAGAACCGGCCCCGGACCCGGACCCGGCCCCGCGGGGCGCGGCACTCCCCTAGTCGTGCCGCGCCCCGTCCCCCCTTCTCGGTGGTCAGATCGCCGAGACCTCGGGCAGCGTCCCCGTCCGGGCCGCCCGCCCGTACCAGTGGGCGCTGGTCTTCGGCGTGCGCTCCAGCGTCGCGTAGTCCACGTACACCGCGCCGAAGCGCTTGCCGTAGCCGTACGCCCACTCGAAGTTGTCCAGCAGAGACCACAGGAAGTAGCCGCGGACGTCCGCGCCGTCGGTGATCGCGCGGCGGACCGCCGACAGATGGCCGTGGAGGTAGGCGACCCGCTCCGGGTCGTGCACCCGGCCGTCCGAGTCGATCTTGTCGTCGTAGGCCGCGCCGTTCTCGGTGATGTACAGCGGCAGGCCCGGGGCCTCCCGGGTGTAGCGCATGATCAGCTCGTGCAGGCCGGTCGGGTCGATCGTCCAGCCCATCTCGGTGCGGTCGCCCGGCGTCTGGTGGAAGGCCACGTCGTCCGCGGCGGGCCACGGCGAGTGGTCGCTCGACCCGTGGCCGTCGGCGCGCGGCCCCTTCGCCGCCGGATCGGCCGCCGAGACCAGCGCGGGCGTGTAGTAGTTGAGGCCCAGCGCGTCCAGCGGCTGGTTGATCAGCGCCAGGTCGCCGTCCAGGACGTGCTCCCAGTCCGTGAGGCTCGCCGTCGCCACGTACAGCGACTCCGGGTAGGCACCGTGCAGCATCGGCCCGTGGAAGACCCCGTTGGCCAGGTCGTCGATCCGGCGGGCCGCCGCCAGGTCCGCCGGGTCCTGCGAAAGCGGCCTGACCACCGCCGAGTTGAGGCTGACCGCGACCGTGTTGCGGGCCGGCATCGCCGACCGCAGCGCGGACGCGCCCAGCCCGTGCGCCAGGTTCAGGTGGTGTGCGGCCCGCAGCGAGGCCGCCGGATCCGTACGGCCCGGGGCGTGCACCCCCGAGGAATAGCCCAGGAACGCGCTGCACCACGGCTCGTTGAGCGTGATCCACTGCTCCACGCGGTCGCCCAGCGCCTCGCCGACGATCTGCGCGTACTCGGCGAACCGGTACGCCGTGTCGCGCTCCGGCCAGCCGCCCGCGTCCTCCAGCTCCTGCGGCAGGTCCCAGTGGTAGAGGGTGACGGCCGGCTTGATGCCCTTGGACAGCAGCTCGTCCACCAGCCGGCGGTAGAAGTCCAGGCCCTTCTGGACGGCCGGGCCCCGCCCGGTCGGCTGCACCCGCGACCACGAGACGGAGAAGCGGTAGGCGCCCAGGCCCAGCTCCGCCATCAGCGCCACGTCCTCGCGGTAGCGGTGGTAGTGGTCGACAGCGATGTCACCGTGGTCGCCGCCGGCCGTCTTGCCCGGCGTATGGCTGAAGGTGTCCCAGATCGACGGCGTACGGCCGTCCTCCCGCACCGCGCCCTCGATCTGGTACGCGGAGGTCGCCGCGCCCCAGAGAAAGGCGGGGGGGAAGGTCACCGGGGTGGCCGGGTTCTCGGAGTCAGGCATGGAAGCGCTCCCATTGGGGGTCGTGGAGACCGACGGGTTGAGGGGGGAGGGGGAGGGGAAGAAGGGGCCGAGGCAGCGATGGCTCGGCCCCTGGACGGGGGAGAGCGGGCGTCAGCCCTTGACGGCGCCCTGCATGATGCCGCCCACGATCTGCTTGCCGAAGATCGCGAAGACCAGCAGCAGCGGCAGCGTGCCCAGCAGCGCACCCGCCATGATCAGGGACTGGTCGGGCGTGTAGCCGCGGCCGAGACCCGCCACGGCGACCTGCACGGTCGGGTTGCCCATCTGGGTCAGCACCAGGAACGGCCACATGAAGTCGTTCCAGGTCTGCACGAACGTCAGCATGCCGAGCACGGCCATCGCGGGGCGCGCGGCCGGGAACACCACGTGCCACACCACGCGCCAGCTGCTCGCGCCGTCCACCCGGGCGGCCTCGATGATCTCGTCCGGCAGCGCCTGGATCAGGTACTGCCGCATGAAGAACACACCGAACGCGCTCACCAGCGACGGGAAGATCACCGCCTGCAACTGGTCGGTCCAGTCCAGCTTCGCGACCATCATGTACAGCGGGATCACGCTCAGCTGCGGCGGCACCATCATCGTGCCGATGACGATCAGCATCAGCGCGCCGCGGCCCCTGAACCGCAGCTTGGCGAAGGCGAAACCGGCGATCGTCGAGAGGAAGACGATGGTCAGCGAGGAGACCCCCGCCACGATCGTGGTGTTGAGGAACGCCTCGCCGAGGTTGGCGTCCTTCCAGGCGATCTCCAGCTTGTCGAACAGCCCCGAGCCGAACCAGAACGGCGGCGGCGTCTGCGCGAGGCGCTGGTTGTCACGCGAGGCGGCGATCGCCGTCCACACCAGCGGGAACAGCGAGACGATGGTGAACACGATCAGGATCGCGTACGCGATCGGGCCGCCGTGCAGCTGCCCGCCCGCCCGTGCGGACTTCGGCAGACGGGGGCGTTTGGACTTGTTCGCGGGCGCCGCACCGGGCGGCGGCGCGTCGGGGGGCGTCACAGTCGTCGTCACGGCCGGAACTCCTTAACTACTGGCGCGCAGCCGGCGCGAGATGACGTAGTTGACGATGCCGATGACGATCAGCATGAGGAACATCGTCCAGGCGATCGCCGAGGCCCGGCCCAGGTGCTGGGCGACCCAGCCCTGCTCGTACAGGTACAGGCCGAGCGTCTGGAACTGGTGCTCCGCACCACCGGAGGTGCCCTTGTTGGCGTCGAACAGCAGCGGCTCGCCGAAGATCTGGCTGGCACCGATCGTCGACACGACACAGGTGAACAGGATCGTCGGGCGCAGCGCCGGCAGCGTCACGTGGATGAACTGCTGCCAGCGGTTGGCCCCGTCCAGGGCCGCCGACTCGTACAGGTCCTGCGGGATCGCCTGCATCGCGGCGAGGTAGATCAGCGCGTTGTAGCCGGTCCAGCGCCAGATGATGATCGTCGAGACGGCGATCTGCGAGGGCCACTTGTCGTTCTGCCAGTCGACCGGGTTGATGCCGACCATGTCGAGCGTCCAGTTGATCATGCCGTAGTCACGGCCGAAGAGCAGCACGAACACCAGCGAGGCGGCGGCGATCGACGTCGCGTACGGCGCGAGCATCGCGACCCGGAAGAACGTCGAGGCCCGCAGCTTGTAGTTGAGGATGTGGGCGATGCCCATCGCCATCAGCAGCTGCGGGACGGTGGAGATGATGCCGATGGTCAGGGTGTTCTTCGCCGCGTTCCAGAAGAAGTCGTCGTCGAAGATCCGGGTGTAGTTGCGCAGCCCGACCCAGTTCATGTCGGTCGGCGCGGTCAGCTCCACCTGGTGCAGCGAGGCCCAGCCCGTGTAGAGCAGCGGGAACAGGCCGAACGCGAGGAACAGCAGGAAGAACGGGGAGACGAAGGCGTACGGGCTCCAGCGGATGTCCCGCTGCCAGCGCCGGGACAGCCGGTCCCGGCGCCGCCGCGCCTTCTCCGCGGCGGGGTCCCCGGGCGGGTCCAGCACGACCGGGTGCCCCACCTGGGCTGGCCGGTGGCACTCGTCGTCGCCGAGACCTCCGAGCAGGCCCGGGAGGCCGCCGAGA
>NZ_JBEYZD010000134.1:0-9409 GCF_040645895.1 Streptomyces olindensis
GCCGTTCACGATCTCCGTGTGGGCGGGGGTCAGCAGGAACACACGGGTCGACACTCTCTCGATCGAACCGCGCAGGCCGAAGATCAGCCCGGCCGGCCTTCCGTACGGAAGGCAAGCCGGCCCTTTCACCTCGCTCAGCCCTTGTTGGCCTTCTTCTCCTCGGCGTCCTGGATGACCGCCTCCGCCACCTGCTGCATCGACATGCGGCGGTCCATCGACGTCTTCTGGATCCACCGGAACGCGGCCGGCTCGGTCAGCCCGTACTCCGTCTGCAGGATCGACTTCGCCCGGTCCACCAGCTTGCGCGTCTCCAGCCGGAGCGTGAGGTCGGCGACCTCCTTCTCCAGCTCCTTCAGCTCCGTGAACCGCGACACGGCCATCTCGATCGCCGGCACGACATCGGTCTTGCTGAACGGCTTCACGAGGTACGCCATCGCCCCCGCGTCCCGCGCGCGCTCGACGAGATCGCGCTGCGAGAAGGCGGTCAGCATCAGCACCGGCGCGATGCTCTCCTCGGCGATCTTCTCCGCCGCGGAGATGCCGTCCAGCTTCGGCATCTTCACGTCCAGGATCACCAGGTCGGGGCGGTGCTCACGGGCCAGCTCCACGGCCTGCTCACCGTCACCGGCCTCACCGACGACGGTGTAGCCCTCCTCCTCCAGCATCTCTTTGAGATCGAGCCGGATCAGGGCCTCGTCCTCGGCGATGACGACCCGCGTCGTCATCGGAGGCACGTGCGACTTGTCCTCATCAGGCACGTCAACAGGCTGGGGCGACTCGGGGGCGCTCACGTGGGCTCCTTGGTACGGGGCAGGCCGGTACTGCTCCCAAGAGCGTACCTAGCAGCAGGGCCGCACAGTGAACCGGTACACTGCTCATCGGTCCCCTGACTTGCCCGGTTGGAGGAACTGGTCAGACTCGCGGCACTCAAAATGCCGTGCCCTTTGGGCATGTGGGTTCGAATCCCACACCGGGCACCTCAGCAGCAGAAGCGGAGGATCACGTTCGCATGGTTCTCCGTTTTTTGCTACCCCAAGCCAGCGTCAGTGACGCACAGTGATCGCATGAATGTTCATGGTACTGCTGTACGGCGAGAAGCTCTGAGTTTGCTGCGCGGCGGCGCGAAGAACGCGGATGTGGCCCGCAGGCTCAAGGTCCCGCTGGGTACGGTCGGCTACTGGAAACACATGGACCGGGCGAAACGCGGCGAGTGTCCCGGCCGGCATGATCCGAAATGCCCCCGGTGCGACGGGCGGCACCTCGACGAGGCCGCCTACGCCTATCTACTGGGTCTGTATCTGGGCGACGGCCACATCAGTCACTACTCCGAGCACCGTGTACCCAACCTCATGATCACGTGCACGGAGTCGTGGCCCGGGCTGATGGACGAGTGCGAACGGGCCATGCGGGCGGTCTTCCCCGAAAACTCCGTCTGTCGTGTCCGCAAGACGGGCTGCCGCAACGTGAAGGTCTACTCGAAGCACCTGCACTGCCTATTTCCCCAGCACGGTCCCGGCAAGAAGCATGAACGCCGCATCGCCCTGGAACCCTGGCAGCAAGCCATCGTCGACGCGCACCCCTGGGAGTTCATCCGCGGGCTCATCCACTCCGACGGCTGTCGGATCACCAACTGGACGACCCGCATGGTCGCCGGACAGCGCAAGCGCTACGAATACCCGCGTACCTCTTCTCCAACAAGTCGGATGACATCAGGAAGCTCTTCACGGGCGCCCTCGACGAAGTGGGCGTCGAGTGGAGCACCTTGGCCCGCGGGAGCGACCCGTTCAACATCTCCATCGCCCGCAAAGCCTCCGTCGCCCTCATGGACGCCCACGTCGGGCCCAAGTACTGACGGCGACGGCCTACTTCGGGCTGTCGTCCTCCCCGATGTGGTGGACGCGGACCATGTTCGTCGAGCCCGAGACCCCGGGCGGGGAGCCGGCCGTGATGACCACCGTGTCGCCCTTGGCGCAGCGGCCGTAGCGGAGCAGGAGTTCGTCGACCTGGTCGACCATCGCGTCCGTGGAGTCGACGCACGGCCCGAGGAAGGTTTCCACGCCCCAGGTGAGGCTGAGCTGGGAGCGGGTGGCCTGGTCGGGGGTGAAGGCCAGCAGGGGGATGGGCGAGCGGTAGCGGGAGAGGCGGCGGGCCGTGTCGCCGGACTGGGTGAAGGCGACGAGGAACTTCGCGCCGAGGAAGTCGCCCATTTCCGCGGCCGCTCGCGCGACGGCGCCGCCCTGGGTGCGGGGCTTGTTGCGTTCGGTCAGCGGCGGGAGGCCCTTGGCCAGGATGTCTTCCTCGGCCGCCTCGACGATGCGGGCCATCGTGCGGACGGTTTCGATGGCGTGTTTGCCGACGCTGGTTTCGCCGGAGAGCATCACCGCGTCGGTGCCGTCGATGACGGCGTTGGCGACGTCGGATGCCTCGGCGCGGGTGGGGCGGGCGTTGTCGATCATCGAGTCGAGCATCTGGGTGGCGACGATGACCGGTTTGGCGTTGCGCTTGGCCAGTTTGATGGCGCGCTTTTGGACGATGGGGACCTGTTCCAGCGGCATTTCGACGCCGAGGTCGCCGCGGGCGACCATGATGCCGTCGAAGGCGGCGACGATGTCGTCGATGTTCTCGACGGCCTGGGGTTTTTCGACTTTGGCGATGACGGGGAGGCGGCGGCCTTCCTCGTCCATGATGCGGTGGACGTCCTGGATGTCGCGGCCACTGCGGACGAAGGAGAGGGCGATGACGTCGAAGCCGGTGCGCAGGGCCCAGCGGAGGTCGTCCTCGTCCTTTTTGGAGAGGGCGGGGACGGAGACGGCGACGCCGGGGAGGTTGAGGCCCTTGTGGTCGGAGATGACGCCGCCCTCGACGACGGTGGTGTGGACGCGGGGGCCGTCGACCCGGGTGACTTCGAGGCAGACCTTGCCGTCGTCGACGAGGATGCGTTCGCCGGGGGTGACGTCGTCGGCGAGGCCGGCGTAGGTGGTGCCGCACATGCGGCCGTCGCCTTCGGCGCCGTCTTCGACGGTGATGGTGAAGGTGTCGCCGCGTTCAAGGAGTACGGGGCCTTCGGTGAAGCGGCCGAGCCGGATTTTCGGGCCTTGAAGGTCGGCGAGAAGGCCGACGCTGCGGCCGGTCTCGTCGGCGGCCTTGCGCACCCGGTGGTATCGCTCCTCGTGCTCGGCGTGTCCGCCGTGGCTGAGGTTGAAGCGGGCCACGTCCATTCCGGCGTCGACCAGGTCTTTGATCTGGTCGTAGGTGTCGGTGGCGGGCCCAAGGGTACAGACGATCTTTGCTCGGCGCATAGGTCCGAGCCTATGAGTTACCGGCGGGTAGAGAATTGGCCGTGCATGACTACTCAACAGACTTCGCGTGAAGCGTTATTGACAAGTGTTGAATTGTGCGGCGGGGCGCTCCGATGAGCACCCCGAGGGAAATTCGGTCGTGTTTTCGGAATTCGCTCCGCGGGGCTTACAGCCGCGGCGGCACCATCGTGAAGCGGGCGTTGATCTGGGCGTGGACGCGCTGGCGTTGCGGTTCGAGGTCGAGGGGGGCCGCGGGGGCGTTTTCGGCGGCGGCGCCGTAGGCCGCGGAGCGCATGCGGCCGGGCGCCTGGGGGTAGGCGGGCGGGCTGCTCTCCGCGCCGATGTCGGCGAGTTCGACGAGGGCGGAGAGGGTGGTGCCGAGTGCCTCGGCGTACTCGCGGGCGCGCTGGACGGCTTCCGTCACGGCCTTCTTGCGGGCTTCGCGGTGGGCGGGTGAGTCGGGGCGCAGGGCCCACCAGGGGCCGTCGACGCGGGTGAGGTCGAGGTCGGCGAGGCGGGTGGTGAGTTCGCCGAGGGCGGTGAAGTCGGTGAGTTCGGCGGTGACGTGGACGCTGCCGTGGTAGGTGCGGACGCGTTCGCCGCGGCCGTGCTTGGTGAGTTCGGGGGTGATGGAGAAGGCGCCGGTCTCCAGGCGTTCGACGGCGTCGCCGTAGGACTTGACGAGGTCGAGGACGCCGGCGTTGCGGCGGGTGAGGTCGTCGAGGGCGGAGCGGCGGTCGCGGCCGCGGGCGGCGACGGTGATGCCGATGCGGGCGATCTCGGGGTCGACTTCGAGGCGGGCCTCGCCGCGGACGGCGATGCGCGGGGCGTCGGGTGTCCCGTAGGGGACGGCGGGCTGGGTGGCATCTCCGGCGGGCATGGTCATACGCCCCACTCTGTCATGTCTTGGCTGGCCGGAGGCCTGGAGTCGGTGATCCCGAGTCATCTAATCGCAACCTGCCGGGGCTGTTGCTGCCGGTCATGAACGGGTCAGAATCTACGCGCGTTATCTACGCGCGTTGTTCACAGTTCCCGCGAGGAGTGCCAGCCATGCCGTTGAACCGCCGGAAGTTCCTGGAGAAGTCCGCCGTGACCGGGGCGGGGGTGGCGCTGGCGAGTGCGGTCGCGGCGCCGGGTGCGCAGGCGGCCGAGGCATCGGGGACTGCCGGGCGGCGCGAGAAGCGGTACGCGTTCACGGTGATGGGGACGACGGACCTGCACGGCAACGTCTTCAACTGGGACTACTTCACGGACGCCGAGTTCGACGACAAGGCCCACAACGACGTCGGCCTCGCGAAGGTCTCGACCTTGGTGAACCAGGTCCGCGCGGAGAAGGGCCGCCGCAACACGCTGCTCATCGACGCGGGCGACACCATCCAGGGCACGCAGCTGTCGTACTACTACGCCAAGGTCGACCCGATCACCGCCGAGGGCGGCCCGGTGCACCCGATGGCGCAGGCGATGAACGCCATGGACTACGACGCCGCGGCGCTCGGCAACCACGAGTTCAACTACGGCATCCCGGTGCTGCGCAAGTTCGAGCAGCAGTGCTGCTTCCCGCTGCTGGGCGCCAACGCGCTGGACGCGAAGACGCTGCGCCCGGCGTTCGCGCCGTACAGCATGCACCGGCTGCGCACGCCGTTCGGGCGGGACGTGAAGGTGGCGGTGCTGGGGCTGACCAACCCGGGCATCGCGATCTGGGACAAGGCGAACGTGCAGGGGAAGATGACGTTCCCGGGCCTGGAGGAGCAGGCGGCGAAGTGGGTGCCGAAGCTGCGGTCGATGGGCGCGGACGTCGTCATCGTCTCGGCGCACAGCGGCTCGTCGGGGACGTCGTCCTACGGTGACCAGCTGCCGTACATCGAGAACGCGGCCGGGCTGGTGGCCGAGCAGGTGCCGGGCATCGACGCGATCCTGGTCGGGCACGCGCACACGGAGATCCCCGAGTACTTCGTGACGAACAAGGAGACGGGCCGGCAGGTCGTGCTGTCCGAGCCGCTGAAGTGGGGGCAGCGGCTGACGCTGTTCGACTTCGAGCTGGTCTGGGTCAAGGGCTGCTGGAAGGTCGAGAAGGTGGGTGCGAAGGTCCTCAACTCCAACACGGTGGAGGAGGACCCGAAGATCGTGCGGCTGCTCTCGGACGAGCACGAGAAGGTCGTGGCGTACGTCAACCAGGTCATCGGCACCAACGCGGCGGAGATGACGTCGGCCGAGGCGCCGTACAAGGATGTGCCGATCATCGACCTGATCAACCACATCCAGGCCGACACGGTGAAGCAGGCGCTGGCGGGCACGGAGCACGCGGCGCTGCCGGTGCTGTCGCAGGCGGCGTGCTTCTCGCGCAGTGCCCGGATCCCGGCGGGCGAGGTGACGATCCGGGACGTGGCGGGCCTGTACGTCTTCGAGAACACGTTGGAGGCGCGGCTGATGACGGGCGCGCAGATGAAGGCGTACCTGGAGTACTCGGCGAACTACTTCACGCAGACGGCGCCGGGTGCCGCCGTGGATCCGGCGAAGCTGACGAACGCGAACGGCACACCGGACTACAACTACGACGTGGTGAGCGGTCTGTCGTACGAGATCGACATCGCGAAGCCGGCCGGGTCGCGGGTGACGAACGTGCGGTTCGGGGGGCAGCCGCTGGCGGACGACGCGCGGTTCGTGTTCGCGGTGAACAACTACCGGGCCAACGGCGGCGGGAACTTCCCGCATGTCGCCGCGGCGCCGCTGCTGTGGTCGAACTCGGACGAGATCCGCAACACCATGATCGCCTGGGTGAAGGCGAAGGGGTCGATCGACCCGGCCGAGTTCGCCGCCGTGGACTGGAGGCTCACGCGGGAGGGCACGCCCGTCTTCTGAGCCGCGTGCCCTCCTCGAGTCGCGTCCTTCGTCACCTTCGGTCGTCGACGAGAGGGGTCAGGGCCGGTGCCTCGCGGGGCGGCGGGACCTGCTGCCGCTGGGTGAGGCCGAAGGTGGTGAAGGCGGTGCGGCGCGGGAGTCGGTAGGCCTCCCTGCCGGTCAGGGAGTTGAGGATGATCGCGCCGCGCCAGGCGGCGAGGCCGAGGTCGGGGGCGCCGACGCCGTGGGTGTGGGTCTCGGCGTTCTGGACGTACACGCTGCCGGTGACGGAGGGGTCGAGGACGAGCCGGTAGTCCTCGTCGACGCGCGGGCGCTCCTGGCTGTCGCGGCGCAGGTAGGGGTCGAGGCCGGCGAGGACGCGGTCGAGGGGGCGTTCGCGGTAGCCGGTGGCGAGGACGACGGCGTCGGTGGTGAGGCGGGAGCGGCTGTCCTGCGTGGTGTGTTCCAGGTGCAGCTCCACCTTGGTCGTGGCGACCCGGCCTGCGGTGCGGACGCGGACGCCCGGGGTGAGGACGGCGTCGGGCCAGCCGCCGTGCAGTGTGCGGCGGTAGAGCTCGTCGTGGAGGGCGGCGATGGTGCCGGCGTCGATGCCCTTGTGGAGCTGCCACTGCCCGGTGATGAGCCGGTCGCGGGCGGACTCGGGCAGGGCGTGGAAGTAGCGGGTGTGGTCGGGGGTGAAGTGCTCCAGGCCGAGCTTGGAGTACTCCATGGGGGCGAAGGCCTCGGTGCGGCCCAGCCAGTGCAGTTTCTCGCGTCCGGCGGGCCGGTTGCGGAGCAGGTCGAGGAAGATCTCGGCGCCGGACTGTCCGAGGCCGACGACGGTGACGTGCTCGGCGGCGAGCAGGGCGGCGCGGTGGTCGAGGTAGTCGGCGGCGTGCAGGACGGGCACGCCGGGGGCCTCGACGAGGGGCTTGAGGGGGTCGGGGACGTAGGGCTCGGTGCCGATGCCGAGGACGACGTTGCGGGTGTACGTCCGGCCGAGGGCCTCCGCTTCGCCGTCGGTGTCGAGCTGGGTGAAGTCGACCTCGAACAGGTCGCGTTCGGGGTTCCAGCGGACGGCGTCGACCTGGTGGCCGAAGTGCAGGCCGGGGAGGTTCTCGCAGACCCAGCGGCAGTAGGCGTCGTATTCGGCGCGCTGGATGTGGAAGCGCTCGGCGAAGTAGAAGGGGAAGAGCCGCTCTCGGGACCGGAGCCAGTTGAGGAAGGTCCAGGGGCTGGTGGGGTCGGCGAGGGTCACGAGGTCGGCGAGGAACGGGACCTGGATGGTGGCGCCTTCGATGAGCAGGCCGGGGTGCCAGCCGAAGGCGGGGCGCTGGTCGTAGAAGGCGGTGTCGAGGTCGCCGAGCGGGTGGGCGAGCGCGGCGAGGGAGAGGTTGGCGGGGCCGATGCCGATGCCGACGAGGTCGCGGGGTGCGTCGGGCTCGTGGTGCGGGTGGGGCGTCGGGGTGGGGCCGGTGGCCGGTGGGGGGTTCATCGGGGGGTGTGTCCTTCCGCGAGTGTCGCTCGGCGCGCTGCCACGAGGTGCAGCAGGGCGGCCAGGTCGTCGGGCCCGGTGGCGGGGTTGAGGAGGGTGGCCTTGAGCCAGAGCCGGCCGTCGGGGCGGGCCCGGCCGAGGACGGCGCGGCCGTCGGTGAGGAGCGCGCGGCGTACGGCGGCCACGGTGGCGTCGGTGGCGCCCGCGGGCCGGAACAGCACGGTGCTGATGACGGGCGGGGCGTGGAGCTCGAAGCCGGGGTGTGCCCGGACGAGGGCGGCGAACTCGCGGGCGCGGGCGCACACCTGGTCGACGAGCGTGCCGAGGCCGTGGCGGCCGAGGGTCTTGAGGGTGACGGCGAGCTTGAGGACGTCGGGGCGGCGGGTGGTGCGCAGGGAGCGGCCGAGGAGGTCGGGCAGGCCGGCCTCGGTGTCGTCGGCGGCGTTCAGGTAGTCGGCGCGCTGCCGCAGGGCGGTGAGGTCGTGTGCGTCCTTGACGGCGAGGAGGCCCGCTGCGACGGGCTGCCAGCCGAGTTTGTGCAGGTCGAGGGTGACGGTGTCGGCGGCGTCGAGGCCGGTGAGGCGGTTGCGGTGCCGGTCGCTGAAGAGGAGGGCGCCGCCGTAGGCGGCGTCGATGTGCAGGCGGGCGCCGTGGGCGGCGCAGCGGGCGGCGATCTCGGGCAGCGGGTCGATGTGTCCGGCGTCGGTGGTGCCGGCGGTGGCGGCGACGAGCAGGGGGCCGGGCAGGCGGGTGAGGGCCGCGTCGAGCGCGGTGGGGTCGAGTGTGCCGGCGGGGGTGGGTACGACGACGGGTTCGGGCAGTCCGAGGAGCCAGGCGGCGCGTGGGAGTGAGTGGTGGGCGTTCGCCCCGGCCACGAGCCGTACGGTGCCGCCGCGTGCCTCCCGGGCGAGGAGCAGGGCGAGTTGGTTGGATTCGGTGCCGCCGGTGGTGAGGAGGGAGTCGGGGGCCGTGCGCTGCCGGGAGCCGTAGATCTCCTCGGCCAGTGCCGTCGTGACCAGCGTCTCCAGTTCCGACGCGGCCGGGGCCTGGTCCCAGGAGTCCAGGGACGGGTTGAGGGCGGAGGCGGCGAGGTCGGCGGCGGTGGCGACGGCGAGGGGCGGGCAGTGGAGGTGGGCGGCGCACAGGGGGTGCGCCGGGTCGGCGGCGCCCTCGGCGAACGCGTGCACCAGGGCGCGCAGGGCGTGCGGATCGCCCTGGTCGGGCAGGACCTCGCCCACCGCCTCCCGCAGGCGCGCGGCGACCGCGTCCGGCCCGCCCGCCGGCAGGGGCCCGCCCCGGGCCCGGGCGCCGGCGTCCAGCGCGTCGAGCACGGTGTCGAGCAACGGGCGCAGGGCGTGGGGGCCTTCCGGGCCTGAGGCGAGGGGCGGCGTGCTCATGGGCTGTCCTCCGGGGCGCGGGGCGGCGCGCCCGAATAGCCCAACGACCGGACCCGGGTGGAGGTACGTCCGTACGGGGAAAACGTGTCGGAACCGCGTGGCCGGGGGCGGGGCCGGAGGGCCGTCGTCTGCCGGGCGGACCTGGACGGACCCGCCCGCGCGCCCGGGGCCGGGCCGGCGGGCCGTCGCCCCCGGGCAGGCCCGCCCGTGCGGCCGGGGCCGGGCGGGGGGTGTCGTCCCCGGGCGGGACCTGGAGGGGCCCGCCCGGTGCCGTCAGGCCCTAGATGTATTGGCCCGCAGCGTTGTTGACACGGCTGATGGGTGGCTGGCCGCCCAGTGCGGTGTGGCAGCGGTGGTGGTTGTAGGTGTGCAGGAAGTCT
>NZ_JBEYZD010000135.1:0-9347 GCF_040645895.1 Streptomyces olindensis
CCGGTGCGCCCCCGCCGCGCGCCCCCCCCCCCCCCCCGCCGGCCGGCGCGCCCCCCGGGGGCCCGCCCCCCGCGACGTCGTCGGTTCACCACCCGCGGCCGGGGTATGAACCAGACGCTTTCGAACCGATGGGCGGGAAGGAACGCGATGCTGCCGGGAACGTCCGCGAGCGCGACGGTGCTCGACTCCGCCACCCGTGACCGGACCCGCGTCCTGCTGCTGTTCAGCCTCTCCGGCCGGCTGCGCCCCCGGGACACCGCCCTGGGCGCCCTCGTCGACCGCTACGACTACGGCCGCTTCGCCTCCCACCTGATGACCAGCCAGGACGTGCTGCCCGTCCCGGTGCTCGACGAGCAGGTGGCGCCCCGCCGGCTCCGGCTGCCGCACGGCGACCACGGCCTCGCCCTCGCGTCCTTGCGGATCCTCGTCGTCACCACCCCGCGCGGCGACGCCACCCTGGTCGTGGACTGCGCCTTCGCCGGCGAGACCACGGCCGGCGACCTCGCCGTCTGGCTGGCCACGACCTGCTTCGACCGGGAGCGCATCGAACTCGACGACCGCCCGCTGCTGACGGCGCTGTCCGCACAGCTCGGCGGCCGGCCCCTCGCCCTCGGCCAGAACGTGCACCAACTCGTCTTCCCCGGCGGCCGGTTGCAACGGGAGCTGCTCACCGCCGACGAGGCCCGCAAGGCCGTCCTGCTCAACGAGATCGTCTACCGCGGCAGGATGCCCTGGAACCCGGCCACGCCCCATGACCCGAACCTCGCGCCGCACCTGCGCAACCACGGCGTCACCGTGTCCGCCCTCGGCCGCGGCGTCTCCGTCCAGGCCGGCTGGGCCCCGCACGTCGAGAACGGCCTGATGCTCGTCGCCGTCGGCATGGTCTCCGCCCTGGCCGTGCTCCAGCGCACCCGCCTCGCGGCCTTCGCCATGATGAAGGCCAACGAACAGGCCCATGCCGTCTCGCCCACCGAGATCCGCTCCCTGATCTCCCGCCTCTCCGCGGGTGTCAACGAACTCCAGCTGGACCTCGCCTTCGGCGTCGAGGCCTATGTCGACAGCCTGCTGATCCCCGAGATGATCACCGAGGCCTTCCAGTCCTCCCTGGGTGACGCCCTCGGCATCCGCGACAGCCTGGAGAACTCCGCCCGCATGGTCGAACGCCTCACCTCGGTGATCAGCGCCCGCTCCGCCGCCCTGGACGCCGAACTCGCCGAGCGCGACGACCGCCGCGACCGCACCGTCTCCGGCCTCGTCGCCGCCGCCACCCTGATCGCCCTGCCGCCGACGCTGCTGCTGGCCTTCTTCGGCGTGAACGGCACGAACGTCGACGAGCACCGCTCCATCCTCGACCTGCGCGCCTACGGAACGGCGTACGCGCTGGCCTGGCTGCCCTTCGTCGTCCTCGTCCTGATCGGCTGGGTCCTGCTCAGACGGGTCCGCGCCGGCTCCGGCCCCCTGCTGCCCGCGCCCGACGACGACTTCGTGCCCGTCCCGCCCCCGCGCTCGCCCTCCGGAGGCCGACGACGATGACGCCGCACCCCGCCGTCTCCGCCCACCGGGGCGGCTCGGAGCGCGCCGGCGCCGCCACCTGGGAGGCGTACCGGGACGCGCTGGAGTCCGGCGCGGAGTACGTCGAGTTCGACATCCGCCGCACGGGCGACGGCGTCCTCGTCGTCTACCACGACCCCCGGGTCGGCCCCGCCGGTCCGCCGCTGTCGGCGCTCACCCACGCGGAGCTGTGCGAGCGTGCCGGGTACGAGGTGCCGGTGGTGGACGAGGTCATGGCCCTGATCGCCGGGAAGCTCGTGGCCCACCTGGACCTGAAGGAGGTGGGCTATGAGCAGGAGGTGATCGACCGGGCGGTCACGCTGCTCGGCGAGGACGGGCTCGTCGTGACGACGCTGGAGGACCGTTCCGTCGCCGCCGTCACCCGGTCCCACCCGGGGGTGCGCACCGCCCTCTCCCTGGGGCGAGACCGCCGGGAACTGGCCCTGGCGCGGCTGCCCGGGACACGGCTCAGCGAGCTGTTCCCCGCCCGCCGCATCCGCGCCTGCGGGGCCCACGGCGTCGCCGTGCACCAGCGCCTGGCCAGGACGAACGTGCTGCGGGAGGCGACCCGGCACGGCCTGTTCACCATGGTGTGGACCGTCAACGACGACACCCTCATGCGCGCCTTCCTCGCCCACCCGCGGGTGGACGTACTGGTCACCGACCGGCCCCGCCGCGCCGTGGCGCTCCGGGGACCGATCACCCCCTCGCGGCATTGACAACAGCGCACTCAAGTTTTGTGCTGGAGAGTAGGGAGAGCGCCCTGGCGGAAGGGGACGGCGATGGGACGTGCGGTCGGGATCGACCTCGGAACCACGAACTCGGTGGTCGCGGTGCTGGAGGGCGGCGAGCCCACCGTCATCGCCAACGCGGAGGGCGCCAGGACCACGCCCTCGGTCGTGGCGTTCGCCAAGAACGGCGAGGTGCTGGTCGGCGAGGTCGCCAAGCGGCAGGCCGTGACGAACGTGGAGCGCACCGCCCGCTCGGTCAAGCGCCACATGGGTGACGCGCACTGGCGCTTCCCCGAGCAGGGCGACATCGACGGCACCCGCTACCGGGCGCAGGAGCTGTCGGCGCGGGTACTGCAGAAGCTGAAGCGGGACGCGGAGTCCTACCTCGGCGAGGACGTCACCGACGCGGTGATCACCGTCCCCGCGTACTTCGACGACGCCCAGCGCCAGGCGACCAAGGAGGCCGGCGAGGTCGCGGGCCTGAAGGTCCTGCGGATCATCAACGAGCCGACGGCCGCGGCGCTGGCGTACGGCCTGGACAAGGAGAACGACCAGACGGTGCTCGTCTTCGACCTCGGCGGCGGCACCTTCGACGTGTCGCTGCTGGAGATGGGCGAGGGCGTCATCGAGGTCAAGGCCACCAACGGCGACACGCACCTCGGGGGCGACGACTGGGACCAGCGGATCGTCGAGCACCTGATCAAGCGCTTCAAGGGCCAGTACGGCGTCGATCTGGGCAAGGACAAGATGGCCGTGCAGCGGCTGCGCGAGGGCGCCGAGAAGGCCAAGATCGAGCTGTCCAGCTCCACCGAGACGACGATCAACCTGCCCTACATCACGGCCTCCGCCGAGGGACCCCTGCACCTGGACGAGAAGCTGACCCGGGCCCAGTTCCAGGAACTCACCCAGGACCTCCTCGACCGCTGCAAGAAGCCCTTCCACCAGGCGGTCGAGGACGCCGGGGTGAAGCTGTCGGCGATCGACCACGTGATCCTGGTCGGCGGCTCCACCCGGATGCCCGCCGTGACCGACCTCGTGAAGGAACTCACCGGCAAGGACCCGCACAAGGGCGTCAACCCCGACGAGGTCGTGGCCGTCGGCGCCGCGCTCCAGGCGGGCGTCCTGCGCGGCGACGTCAAGGACGTGCTGCTGCTCGACGTCACCCCGCTGTCCCTGGGCATCGAGACCAAGGGCGGCATCATGACCAAGCTCATCGAACGCAACACCACGATCCCGACGCGGCGTTCGGAGATCTTCACGACGGCCGCCGACAACCAGCCCTCGGTCGGCATCCAGGTCTACCAGGGCGAACGCGAGATCGCCGCCTACAACAAGAAGCTCGGCGTCTTCGACCTGACCGGCCTGCCGCCGGCCCCGCGCGGCGTCCCGCAGATCGAGGTCGCCTTCGACATCGACGCCAACGGCATCATGCACGTCTCCGCCAAGGACCTGGCGACCGGCCGCGAGCAGAAGATGACCGTCACGGGCGGCTCGGCCCTGCCCAAGGACGACATCGACCGCATGATGCGCGAGGCCGAGCAGTACGCCGACGAGGACCGCAAACGCCGCGAGGCCGCCGAGACCCGCAACCAGGCCGAGCAACTCGTCTACCAGACCGAGAAGTTCCTCCGCGACAACGCCGACAAGGTCCCGGCCGACACGAAGGCCGAGGTCGAGTCCGCCGTCACCGACCTCAAGGCCCTGCTCGAGCAGCAGGCCGACACCGCCGCCCTGCGCGCCGGCGTCGAGAAGCTCGCCTCGGTCAGCCAGAAGATGGGCCAGGCGATGTACGCCCAGGCCCAGCAGACCCCGGCCGAGGAACCCGCCGGCACCCCGAGGGACGAGGAGGGCGTGGTCGACGCGGAGATCGTGGACGACGAGAAGGACCAGCGGGACGAGAAGGGCGGCGCCGCCTAACGCCCCGGGCCGCCGGGCGGCAGTGTCGCGCACACCGCGTCCAGGACGGTGGCGTACGGCGTGCCGAAGTCGGTGAGCCTCGCACGGAGCAGGTCCAGGCCGTCGCGGTGGTCCGTCAGCAGCTGGACGTCGCCGGTGCGGGCCGCGCACTCCAGCACCGCGGGCAGGAAGTCCGGCGGTTCCTCACCGGTCGTCTCCAGGCCGTGCGCGCGGTACAGCTCCTCGGAGGGCGTCGGTGCCGCCTCCCGCCAGGCGCTGAGATACAGGCTGTGCTCCGGCTGCGCCTCGAAGACCTCGACGTAGTGGGCCGCCAGCTCGCGCGCCGGGGTGAGCGCGGCGTGGTCGGCGAACTCCCGTAGCTGCGGCGCGGCTTCACGCAGCAGCGGCAGCCGGGTCCGGAAGTCGTCGTCGGGGAACATCAGGCACAGCGCGGCCGCCTGGTACAGCACCTCGTATCCGGGCATCGGACCTCCTTCGCGTGCGCCCCGCGATCCCGACGCTAGAGGCGGGCCGCAGGGCGCACCCGTCGGCGGGGTCCGTACGGGTCAGGGTGCGAAGCTGTCCCGGTACTCCCGCAGCAGCTCCTCCGTGCGCTGCGTGGAGCCCGCCCGGGCCGTCATGTGGTCCAGGACCTCCAGGTGCGCGGAGACCTCCTTGCGGGAGTCCAGGTACAGCGCCCCGGTCAGGTACTCCGTGAACACCATGTCGGGCAGCTCCGGCTCGGCGAAGCGGAACAGCGAGAACGGGGCGTACGTCCCGGGATGGGGTCCGTCCTCGAACTCGGCGACCTGCAGCGTGACCCGGTCGCGCGCGGCGTACTCCAGCAGCTTGTCCAGCTGGTCGCGCATCACCCGGCCGTCCACGCTCACCGGGCGGCGCAGCACCGTCTCGTCCATGATGACCCACAGATGCGGCGGGTTGTGGCCCTCCAGGAGCCGCTGCCGCTCCATCCGCAGCGAGACGTGCCGCTCCACGGCCTCCGGGCCGGAGTTCCCGATCGTGCCCGCCTCCAGCACCGCACGCGCGTAGCCCTCGGTCTGCAGCAGCCCCGGCACGAAGTGCGGCTCGTACGACCGGATGATCCGCGCGGCGCCCTCCAGGCTCACGTACAGGCTGAACCACTCCGGCAGCACGTCGTGGAACCGCTGCCACCAGCCCGGCCGGTTGGCCTCCTCGGCGAGTTCGACGAACGCGGTCACCTCGGGCTCGGCCACGCCGTACGCGGTCAGCAGGATCTGCACGTACGGGATCTTCAGCGCGACGTCGGCGGTCTCCATCCGCCGGACCGTCGCGGGGGCGACGCGCAGCACCCGCGCCGCCTCGTCACGGCTGAGCCCGGCCGCCTCGCGCAGCTCCTGCAGCCGCTTGCCCAGCACCACCTGACCCACGGTGGGTGCGGCCCGCCGTTCACTCACGCCACGCCTCCCCAACGTGCCCACGCATGCGATCAGTCTGTCACGCCGGATCGCCCGTATCACAGGCCTGACGGCGAGGAGATCACGGGAAACGGCGCGGCGCCGGGGCATTACCCCGCGGGTAATCGACCGGGCGCGGCCGGGAGGGGATCGTGAACGTACCGGCTCCCGGGCCGGCGCACTCCGGCCCGGGACCCGGCCGCCACCACGACCCGACGGAGGGTGATGCCCCATGTCCGCGATCCAGCTCGCCGCGCTCGCCCGGACCCGTGAGCCGCAGTCGATGCTGCGCCGCTTCCTGGCCCTGGACGCCGCGGTGACCGGCGGCAACGCCCTCGCCTACCTGGCGTTCTCCGGGCCGCTCGGCCGTTTCCTCGGCGTCCGCCCGGCCCTGCTGCTCGCCCTGGGCTCGTTCCTCGCGCTCTACGCGACCGGCGTGGGCCTGCTGGCCGCCCGCCGTCGGCCGCCCGCGCTCGGCGTGCGCGCCGTCGTCGAGGCCAACCTCGCCTGGAGCGTGCTCAGCCTCGCGGCCCTGGCGCTGTGGCTCTCGCCGAGCACCGCGGGCGGGGTGTGGACGGTGTTCCAGGCGCTGACCGTGGCCGGGTTCGCCGCCCTCCAGTACACGGCCCTGAGGATCCGCCAGGACGGCCAGGACGGCCAGGACGGTCAGGGCGGTCAGGACATCAGCGACTGAAGGTACTTGACCGTCGCCGGGTCGGCCGGGAGCAGCGTCTCGATGGCCAGCTCGGCGACGGTCACGTCCATCGGCGTGTTGAACGTGGAGATCGAGGAGATGAACGACAGCGTCCGCCCCTCGTGCTCGATCCGCAGCGGCAGCGCGAAGTACGGCACCGGCTCCGCGGGCTCCTGTGCCGGATCCGCCGCGGGCACCGGATACGCCGCCACCTCCTCGTGCAGCGCCCGCAGCGGCTCGGAGCGGTGCAGGGCGATCTGCCGCTCCATCTGCTCCAGCAGGTGACCGCGCCAGGCGCGCAGATTGCGGATCCGGGGCGCCAGGCCCTGCGGGTGCAGCGCCAGCCGCATCGCGTTCAGCGGCGGCTCCAGCAGGGTCTCGGAGACGCCGTCGACCAGCGTCATGATCCCCCGGTTGGCCGCCACCACGTTGTACAGCGCGTCCACCACCAGCGCCGGGTACGGCTCGTAGCCGCCGATCAGCCGTTCGATGCCCTCCCGCAGGGCGCCGAGCGCCGGGTCGTCCAGCGGGGTCTCCGGGTAGCGCGGGGCGTAACCGGCCGCCAGCAGCAGCGCGTTGCGCTCCCGCACCGGGACGTCCAGGTGCTCGGCCAGCCGCAGCACCATCTCCTCGCTGGGCCGGGAGCGGCCCGTCTCCACGAAGCTGATGTGCCGGGCCGAGGAGTCCGCGCGCAGGGCCAGCTCCAGCTGGCTGACCCGCCGCTGCTCCCGCCAGGCCCGCAGCAGCGGGCCCACGCCCTGGTCGACGCCGGACGGGTGAGTGGTCATGTCAGGACCGTAGTCGAGAACCGGTCGCGCCGGACAGGCACACCCCTCTGACCAGGGTCTCGGGCGTCCCGCTGTGGCAGGCTGGGAGAACACCGAGGAGACCGGAGCCAGGGAAGGAGCGCAGCCCATGCCCGTCGAACCGCTGTCCCAGAAGGAGGTCGAGGACCGGCTGGCCGAGCTGCCGGGCTGGTCGCTCGACGGGGACCGCCTCGCCCGCTCCTACCGGCTCGGCTCGCACTTCGCGGCGACGGCGATGGTCGTGCACATCGCCCAGGTCCAGGAGGAACTGAACCACCACTCCGACCTCACGCTCGGCTACAACACCGTCGCGCTGTCCGTGCACACGCACAGCGCGGGCGGCGCCGTCACGGAGAAGGACTTCGAGCTCGCCCGCAGGGTGGAGGACCTCGCCCCCGGGCACGGGGCACACTGACCGCGTGCTCGACTACGACAAGGAAGCGGAGCGGTACGACGCCTCGCGCGGCGGCGAGCCCAGGGCGGCCGCCGCGGCGGCGGCGGTGCTGAGCCTCGTGCCGCCGGAGACGCGCAGCCTGCTCGACGTGGCCTGCGGCACCGGCATCGTGACCCGCAGGCTCGCGGCGGCGCGCGACGGCATGCGCGTCACCGGTGTCGACCTCGCCCCCGCGATGACCCGGCAGGCCGCCGCCCGGCTGCCCGGCGCCGTCGTGCGCGCCGACAGCCGCCGCCTGCCGTTCCGGGACGGCGAGTTCGACGCCGTGTGCAGCGTGTGGCTGCTGCACCTGGCCGCCGGGCCCGCCGAGGTGCGCGCCATCGTCGGCGAGTGCGCCCGGGTGCTGCGGCCCGGCGGCGTCTACGTCACCACGGTCGACAAGGCCGCCTCCCACAACGTGGGAAGCGACATCGATGTCGTCCTGTCCTCCCGCCCGCCGAGCCCGGTCCGGGACGCGGCCGCGGACGTCGAGTCCCACGCCGCCGCCCACGGACTGGCCCCGGCCGGGCAGGCCCGTTTCACCGGGCACGGCCAGGGCCGCAGCCCGCGCCGCACCGTCGCCGACCTGCGCCGCGGCTGGTTCGTCACCCTCCCGCCCGGCGACCCGCGCGCGGAGGGCTTCGCCCTGGAGCTCACGCGCCTCCCCGACCAGGACCGGCCGCGCCCCGACCCGGTGTTCAGCGTGCGGGCGTTCCGGAAGGCCGGGTGAACCCGCGGCCGAACTGGCGCGGAGGTACGGCAACCCCGGCGCCACCGGCGGCGACCTCTGACGGAACCCCCCCCATCTCCCAGGAGGTCCGTCAGTGAAGCACCCCCACAGGCACCGCAGACGCCGCCTGCTCCTCCCCGTGGCCGTCACGGCGGCGGCCCTGACCGGTGCCGGACTCACCACGTTCGCCACGCAGGACGCGGCACAGGCGGCCACCGCCCGGCAGGTCGAGAAGCTCGACCGGGGCGTGGTCAGCGTCCACACCGGCAGCGGCAACCTGGTCAGCTGGCGCTGGCTGGGCACCGACCCGAACGACGTGGCGTTCAACGTGTACCGGGCCGGTACGAAGGTCAACTCCTCGCCGATCACGGGCAGCACGAACTACTTCCACTCCGGCGCCCCCTCCCACGCCGACTACACCGTCCGCGCGGTGGTGAACGGCACGGAGCAGGGCGACTCGGTGCACGCGGTGCAGTTCCGTACCGGCTACAAGGACGTCCCGATCTCACCGCCGGCCGGCGGCACGACTCCCGACGGGGTCGCCTACACCTACGAGGCCAACGACGCCTCCGTCGGCGACCTCGACGGTGACGGGGCCCTCGACATCGTCCTGAAGTGGCAGCCGACCAACGCCAAGGACAACTCCCAGTCCGGCTACACCGGCAACACGTTCTTGGACGGCATCAAGCTCGACGGCACCCGGCTGTGGCGCATCGACCTGGGCCGCAACATCCGCTCCGGCGCGCACTACACGCAGTTCCAGGTGTACGACTACGACGGAGACGGCAGGGCCGAGGTCGCCATGAAGACCGCCGACGGTACGCGGGACGGCACGGGTGCGGTGATCGGCAGCTCCAGCGCCGACCACCGCAACTCCAGCGGATACGTGCTGTCCGGCCCCGAGTACCTGACGATGTTCAACGGGCAGACGGGCAAGGCGATGCAGAGCGTGGACTACGTCCCGGGTCGCGGCACCGTCTCCTCCTGGGGCGACAACTACGGCAACCGTGCCGACCGCTTCCTCGCCGGTACCGCCTACCTCGACGGCTCCCGCCCGTCGCTGATCATGG
>NZ_JBEYZD010000136.1:0-9198 GCF_040645895.1 Streptomyces olindensis
GGGCGCGAGGTCGGTGACCCCCTCCCCCACCGACTCCACGACACCCGCGGCCTCGTGGCCCAGCAGGAACGGGAAGTCGTCGTTGATGCCGCCCTGCTTGTAGTGCAGGTCGGTGTGGCACACCCCGCAGGCCTGGACGCGCACGACCGCCTCGCCCGGGCCGGGGTCGGGCACGAGGACCGTCTCGACGCGCACCGGTTCGTCCTTGCCGGGTGCGATCACGCCGCGCACTTCCTGCGCCATGGTGCTGACTCCTTCGTCGGCCGGGATCCGTATCTTCCGACCCTACGCGCGACTGATCGGTAAGGGGCGGGGATCGGCCACCCGGCAGTCGGCGAAAGGGCAGGCCGGGCCGGTCTGCGCCGACGTAGCCTGAACGCTCCGCCCGACGCCGAAGGAGCGACGTGACCATCGCAGAGACCGAGACCGCCACGCCCCCGTGGCGGCAGCTCCTCGGATACGTACGGCCGCACCGCTGGTCCCTGATCGCCGGTGCCGTGCTCTCGCTGGTCACGGGTGCGACCGGGCTGCTGCTGCCGCTGGTGGCCCGGGGCCTCATCGACGACCTGGCGCACGAGCGGGCCATCACCGGCGCCCTGCTGGCGATGTCGGCCCTGATCGTGACCAACGCGGCGGTGGGCGCGCTGGGTTCGTACGTGCTGCAGCGCACCGCCGAGTCGGTGGTGCTCGGCGCGCGGCAGGCCCTGTCGTCGTACCTGCTGCGGCTGCGGATCACCGCCGTGGACCGCAGCGAGCCCGGGGACCTGATGGCCCGCATCACGTCCGACACCACCCTGCTGCGCCAGGTCACCACCCAGTCGCTGGTCGGTCTGGGCACGGGCGGTCTCACCCTCGTGGCGACGGTGGTGATGATGGGCCTGGTGGACGCCGTGCTGCTGGGCGTCACCCTGGCCGTGATCCTGTGCGCGGGCGTGGTCCTCGGTGTGATCGTGCCGCGCATCAACAAGGCGAGCCGGCAGGCGCAGGACGCGGTCGGGGCCATGGGCGCCTCGCTGGAGCGGATCCTCGGCGCGCTGCGCACGGTGAAGGCGTCCGGTGCCGAGCACCGGGAGGAGCTGACGCTGCACGAGGCGGCGAAGGAGTCGTGGCGGCAGAGCGTGCGGGCCGCCAAGTGGTCGGCGGCAGCGGGCAACACGGCGGGGCTCGCCATGCAGACAGCGTTCATCACGGTGCTCGCGGTGGGCGGCGCCCGCGTCGCGACCGGCGCCGTCGACGTGGGCACGCTGGTCGCGTTCCTGCTGTACGTCTTCTACCTGATGTCGCCGATACAGCAGGTCGTCGGCGCGATCACGCAGTACCAGACGGGCGCCGCGGCCCTCACCCGCATCCAGGAGGCGCTGCGGCTGCCCGCCGAGCCGGCCGCCGCGGCCGCGCCGCTGCCCTCCGCCGGCACGACCCCGGCGGAGCTGGCCTTCGAGGACGTGCGCTTCCGCTACGCCGAGGACCTGCCGTACGTCCACCACGGCGTGACGTTCACCGTGCCCGCGCAGGGCATGACGGCGTTCGTGGGCCCGTCCGGCGCGGGCAAGACCACCGTGTTCTCGCTGATCGAGCGGTTCTACGACCCCGAGTCCGGCGTGATCCGGCTGGACGGCCGCGACCTGTCCGACTGGGAGCTGCCGCGGCTGCGCGCCGCGATCGGCTACGTGGAGCAGGACGCGCCGGTGCTGTCGGGCTCGCTGCGGGACAACCTGCTGCTGGGGAATCCGGAGGCGGACGACGACGCCCTCGCGCGGGTGCTGAAGACGACCCGTCTGGACGGCCTGGTCGCCCGGCTCCCCGGCGGTCTCGACACGCTCGTCGGGCACCGGGGCACGAAGCTGTCGGGCGGTGAGCGGCAGCGGGTCGCGATCGCCCGCGCGCTGCTGCGCAGGCCCCGGCTGCTGCTGCTCGACGAGGCCACCTCGCAGCTGGACGCGGTGAACGAGGCGGCGCTGCGGGACACCGTCGCCGACGTGGCCCGGACGACCACGGTCCTGGTGGTGGCGCACCGGCTGTCGACGGTGACGATGGCCGACCGGATCGTGGTGATGGACGCGGGCCGGGTCCGGGCGGTCGGCACCCACCGCGAGCTGGTGACGGCCGACCCGCTCTACGCGGAGCTGGCGGCGACGCAGTTCCTGGCCGCGGCGGACTGAGCCCGGGCGTGGGTGAGGGCCGCCCGGCAACGGGCGGCCCTCACGCACGTCCGGCCGTCAGCGGACGTTCGGTACGAAACCGAAGACCGGGGAGACCAGGCCGACGACCTGGTTCAGCTGGTTGAGGTCGTTGAGGCGGTTCAGGCCGGCCAGCTGCGAGGAGGGCCGCGGGATCTCGTCCTTGTGCTCGGCGGGGATGTCGCTGACGGTCAGCGAGTCGAGCGTGGCCATCGGGCTGAGCGGGCTCTTCGC
Source organism: Streptomyces olindensis (assembly GCF_040645895.1). Classification (NCBI taxonomy): domain Bacteria; kingdom Bacillati; phylum Actinomycetota; class Actinomycetes; order Kitasatosporales; family Streptomycetaceae; genus Streptomyces; species Streptomyces olindensis. The sequence goes on from NZ_JBEYZD010000136.1 coordinate 2,412, forward strand.
TTCCGCGTCGGCCGCGTTCGCCATCGGCGCGGCGAGGCCGGTGACACTCGCGGCGAGACCAACGGCGGCGACGATACGTCGTGTTGAGATCATGCCTATCGCAACGCGGGCGGGGCCCCGGCGGACACGGGCGGGCGGCCTCGCTCACCCGTCAGGCCCAGCGTCCCCTGCGCTTGCCGAGCCCGCCGGGCGGGTGGAGGCTCGGGAGGAGAGACCCTTCTCGAAGGAGGTCACCATGGGAACCGCCGCAGAGCCCGCCTTCGACCGGGAGACACTCCGCCGTGGCCTGGAAGGGGAGAACCCGGACATCCTGCTCTCCCTCTACGCCGAGGACGCCGAGATGCGGATCGTGGACCGCACGACCCAGCCGAGCCACCCGAAGGTGCTGCACGGCCGGGACGAGATCGGCCGGATGCTGGAGGACGTCTACAGCCGGGACATGTCGCACAAGCTGGAGCGCTGTGTGATCCAGGGCGACGAGGCCGCCTACAGCGAGAGCTGCGAGTACTCCGACGGCGTGCGCGTGCTGTCGGAGTCCATGCTCTCGCTGCGGGGCGGCAAGATCGCCGAGCAGACCCTGGTGCAGGCCTGGGACGAGTAGGCGACGCTCCGCCGGGCTCGGGTCCCCTTGCCTGCCTTCTAGGCTGGCGCCATAGACAGCGGGCTTGTTCACGAGGAAAGCGTGCAGCGGGAGGTGTTCGCCCGCCTGGCAGCAGCCGATGGCCCCTCGTCGTGAGACCACGCGCTCGGCCGGTCACGGGGAAAGCCGAGAGCTTGGGGGAGCGTGCTCTCGGCGTGCCGTGCGTCGCGGGGCAGGCGCGGCTTTGCGGCCCCCTAGTCCCTGGGGGCGGGGCGCAGCACCTGGATCAGGCTGGCGTAGCTGTCCTGGCCGTGGCCCGCGGCGCTCGCCTTCTCCATCGCGGTCTTGAGCAGCTCGGGCAGGGCGTTGTCGACGCCCCGGGCCGCCGCCGCGTGGATCAGGTGGTCGATGGCCGCGATCTGCACGTCGACGGTGGCGTCGTCGCCCGGGTAGCGGCCCGCGTCCACCTGGGGCGCGTAGCGGCTGAGGAAGCCCGCCACCGTCGTCAGCCAGCGGTTCGCGACGGGGGTGAAGGCAGCGGCCGGTGTCCCCTCGGCACCGACCAGGGCCGTTCCGTGCAGCCAGCCGGTCATGGTGGACCACATCAGGCCGAGCAGGGCGGCGTCGTAGAGGGAGGCGAGGCCGGGGTCGGCGCCCAGGTACAGGGGGTCGCCCAGGGCCGCGAGGACGGGGCGGTGGGTCTCGAAGACCTCCTCGGAGCCGCTGTACAGGAACATCATGGCGGGGTCGCCCACGCCGGGCGGGGTGGTCATGATGGCGCCGTCGAGGTAGCCGGCCCCGAGGGAGCCGGCCCACGCGACGGCCTCCTGGGCCTGCTCGGGGGAGCCGGAGGTGAGGTTGACCAGGGTTCTGCCCCGGAGCGACTCCGCGATCGGGTCGACGACCGTGTGCAGTGCCTCGTAGTCCAGGACGCAGGCGATGACCAGCGGGGAGGCGGCGATCGCCTCCTCGGGTGTCGCGGCCGCGCGGGCGCCGCGCTCGACCAGGGGCCCTGCCTTGCCCGGGGAGCGGTTCCAGACCGTGGTCGGGTGGCCCCGGTCCAGCAGCGCGGCGGCCAGGGCCGAGCCCATCTGGCCCAGGCCCAGGACGGTGACGGCCTGCTGTCGTGCGGTCATGCTGCAACTCCTCGCGTGTACTGGGGTGTTCGTACGTGCCGTGTGATCACGTACGACCACGCTCGCAGGGCGCGGAGATCCGGAACAGTGACAGTGGTGACGGCCGCCACCAAATTCCTGCCATACGCTTCGGGGCATGAGTGCCGGTTCCGTGGCCGTGGTGGTCACCGAGGAGATCGGGGTCCCTTCGTGGGACCTGTACGAACTGAGCATCCCCTGCACGGTGTTCGGCAAGCCGCAGCCCGATCTCGCCGATCCCTGGTACGAGCTGAGGCTGTGCGGGGTCGGGGCCGGGGAGGCGAACGGTCACGGGCTGAGTCTGCGCACGCCCTACGGCCTGGACGATCTGGTCGGCGCCGACACGGTCGTCGTGCCGTCGGTGCCCGATCCGTGCGTCGAGGAGGGCAGGCCGCTGCCGCCGGAGCTGACCGACGCCCTGCGCCGGGCCCATCGGGCGGGGGCCCGGATGGTGTCCCTGTGCACCGGCGCCTTCGCGCTGGCCGAGGCGGGGCTGCTGGACGGGCGGCGCGCGACCGCCCACTGGATGCACACCGCCCAGCTCGCCGAGCGCTATCCGAAGGTGGAGGTCGACCCGTCGGTGCTGTACGTGGACGACGGTGACGTCCTGACCAGTGCCGGGCTCACCGCCGGTCTCGACCTGTGTCTGCACCTGGTGCGGCGTGACCTCGGCGCGCACGTCGCCAACCAGCTGGCGCGCCGGATGGTGGTGCCCGCCCACCGGCCGGGCGGGCAGGCGCAGTTCATCGAGCTGTCGGTGCCGGCCAGCGACGACGAGGGGCTGGCCCCGGTGCTCGCCTGGGCGCGGGCCCACCTGGACCGGCCGCTGACCGTAGCGGACCTGGCCCGCCGGGCCGCGATGAGCCCGCGCACGTTCTACCGGCGTCTGCAGGCGGCCACGGGCACGACACCGCTCCAGTGGCTCCTGGACCAGCGGCTCGGTCGCGCCCGGTCCCTGCTGGAGTCGACGGACCTGCCGATCGAGAAGATCGGTGAACTGAGCGGTCTCGGCACGGCGAACAACCTCCGCCACCACTTCCTCAGGCACCTCGGCGTGTCGCCCGGGGACTACCGGCGGGCCTTTCCCGGAGCCCGGGCGGGCGGGCGCGGGCCCGTCCGGGTCTGACTCAGCTCCGGGGGCTCCACCCCGGTGGCCACAGGATGCCCAGCAACTGCCGGACCAGTTCGTCGACGACCTCGTCCAGCGTGGCGTCCACCCAGCCGGCGCTCCAGTCGTGCAGCAGGCCGTTGACGCTGCCGATGAAGCCCGTCGCCGCGAGGCGGTAGTCGCGGGGCGCCGCCTCCCCGCGCGCGGCGGCCGCGTCGGCCTCGGCACAGATGAGGTCGACCCAGCCGGCGCGGCGGGCGAGCCGCTGCTCCTCCAGGCGCGGACTGACGCCGATGACTTCGACGAAGGTGATGCGGATGCGGCGCGGATCGGCGGCGATGTTCCCGGCGTAGGCGCGGAAGATCGCGGTCGCACGCTCGACGAGCGGCAGGTCCGCCGCGCCGGCGGCCGCCTCCAGCACCGCTGCCTCGGCCCAGCCGTTGACCTGGAGGTGCAGCGCGGCGAGCACGTCCTCCAGGGTGCGGAACTCCTCGTAGAACTGACGGGTGGACAGCCCGGCCGCCTCGCTGAGCGCCGCGACGGTGGTGGCGCGGAATCCGGGGGTGTCGCCGAACAGGTGGAGCGCCGCGTCCAGGAACCTCCGGCGCCGCTCCGCCTGCCGCTCCTCGGCGGTCTTGCCGCCGTAGCGGCCGGTCGGCGCTCTGAGTCTGCCCGGCACCGGCTCTCCCTTCGTCGCTCGAACACCAATTTTGTCGTGCACGCGGTCTTGTGGAGAAGGCCACCCCTTCCTTACTTTGCAGTAAGTTGACTCTGAAAGCACGTGTGTTCAGATTCCTCACCCCACCGCAGAGGAGGGATCAGCCATGCCCGTCTTCCGACGACGGCACCTGTGTTCCCTGGGCGCCGCCCTCGCCCTGACCGCCACCGTCCCCGCGACCGCCGCCCAGGCGGCCGCTCCGGCCGCCTCCGCCGCGCTGCGCGAGGTGATGTTCGTGGGCAACAACTGGGACGGCACCGCCGATGTCATCCGATCGACCGGTGACTTCGGGAAGATCGGCCGGATCGACGTCATCCCCGACAAGGACCAGCGGATGGCGGAGATCAACGCCGATCCGATCAAGTGGATCTACTTCATGGCGATCCGCAACAGCGTCGGCGAGGGCCACGACCAGTTCGTCGACGACATGTACTCCACGCCGGACGGCCGCTCCATGGTCGTCTCGCGGCCGAGCTTCGCCGACGTGGTCTCCATCGACCTGGCCACCGGCGACATCAACTGGCGCTTCCCCGTGTCCGGTTACCGCTCCGACCACATGGCCGTCTCGCCCGACGGCAAGCGGGTCGCGGTGTCGGCGTCGACCTCGAACACCGTGCACGTGCTGGACATCGTCACCGGCAAGGAGCTCGGCAGGTTCGCCACCGGCGACAAGCCGCACGAGAACATCTTCACCCAGGACGGCAAGTACATCTACAACATGGCGATCGGCGACGTGAACACGCAGACCGACGCCCCGTGGCTGGACTGGACGAAGGGCGACCGGCGCATCACCGTCGTCGACGCCACCACGTACCAGCAGGTCAAGGTCATCGACATGCGCCCGCGGCTGGACGCCCTCGGCCTGAAGGACCACTCCGACGCGGTCCGCCCGGCCGTGTTCTCGCCGGACGAGTCGAAGCTCTACTTCCAGGTGTCGTTCTTCAACGGCTTCTTCGAGTACGACCTCGCCTCCGACAAGATCACCCGGACGAAGACGCTGCCGAAGAACCCGGCGACCAGCGACGACCGCACCACGTTCGTCAACGACTCGCGCCACCACGGCATCTCGATGAGCCCGGACGGCAAGAAGCTGTGCGTGGCCGGGACCATGGACGACTACGCCACGGTCGTCGACCGCGCCACCCTCCAGGAGGGCCCGCTCGTCACCGCCTCCAAGCCCTACTGGGCCACGGTCAGCGGTGACGGCAAGTCCTGCGTGGTCTCCGAGAGCGGCACCGACCAGGTCACGGCCATCGACTTCGCCACCGGCAAGAAGGTCGTGTCCGTACCGGTCGGTGACCACCCGCAGCGCGTCCGGCTCGGCCGGGTGGCGGCCGACTGGACGAGCCCGTCCGCTAGCTGACCTCCTTCGCCGTCCACGCGGCCAGTTCGGAGCGGGCCGCGGCGAGCAGGTCCGCCGAGGCAGCCGTCGCCCCGTTGGTCACCAGCGCGTAGTGCAGGACCCCCGAGTCCGGCGCGGTGAGCAGCAGGCGGCGGCTTCCCGTGCCACCGGGCTCGGCGGCCACCCCGACCGGGGTCGTCGAGGTGTACGCCGGCGGGGCGTGGACCGTGCCCAGGTCGGAGACGACCGTGGTGGACGCGGCCGGGAAGCTCGCCGGCAGGTGCAGCTCGGTGGGTGCCGACGTGCCGTTCGACCGCCACAGCAGCAGCCCGTACTGCCCGGACCCGACCAGCCGCTGCACGTTCGGCAGCGAGCTCGGCACGGGGTTCCAGGTCAGGGTCGTCGAGCCGTCCCGGGAACGGTCCTCGTAGGTGAAGCCGACGGTCGTGCCGGCCGTGGCGCTCGGGTAGAGGCGGTCCAGCAGCCGGGCGTCCTGGCGCAGCACGGGCTTGCCCGCGTCGTCGAGGCGCACGGCGGACAGGTCCTCGTCGTTCCAGGCGTCGCCCTCGGTGAGGACCTTGTCGGGGTTGCCGTTCATCAGCTCGCGGTGGCGGCCGTTGTAGATGTCCCACTGCCACTGCGAGCCGGAGAGCACCGGTCCCGAGGCCGCCGGGTCGGACCACCAGTCGGCGCCCTTCACCCGGGAGTCGAGAGCCTGGTACATCGCCTTGAGGACGGTCGGTGCCTTGTCGGAGACGTTGCCCGCCAGCGGGTGCCCGAACTCGCTCACCACGGCGGCCGTCTGCGCGGCGGCGGCCCGGTCGCGGACGGTGCGGAATTCGCCCGCGTACTGGCCGTCGGCTGCCTTGCCCCACATGAAGACGCCGGAGATGGCCTTCTGGTCGTAGAAGTGGGTGTTGAAGACGTAGCGCGGTCCGAGCTTGCCGGCGTCCAGCAGACCGCCCTCCTGCTTCTGGAAGTCGAGGTTGGCGTTCCAGAAGAGGTTCGGCTCCACGAAGGCGGGCTTGTCACGCCAGCCGGCCGCGTCCATGCGGGCGCGGAACTTCTCGTAGAACGGCCACAGCACGTCCTTCTCCCAGGCGCGGCTGGTCTGCCCGGAGTCGTAGACGCCCGCGTGCGGCTCGTTGTACGGGTCGAAGCCGGCGACGCCCTTGAACTGGTCGGCGTTCAGGTGCTGTTGCACGTACGCCATGGTCTTCTGGGCGGTGGCCAGGAACGCGTCCTGCACGCCGTGCGCGTTGTGCCAGAAGTCGTACGTGGCGCGCTTCACGGCCTCGTTCTGGGTGATGTTCTGCCCCCAGAAGAGGCAGATGCCGCAGGACTCGTCGGGGTAGTTCCCGGCGTCCACCGCCCACTTGGGGGCGCCGTCGCCGGTGTACCAGCTGTCGGTGTCGAACAGGTACCGGGAGTAGAGGTCCTGGTGGAAGTCGGGGTAGACGCGGATGCCCGCGTCCAGGAAGGCCTTCATCTGGTCGGTGGCGGCGGCCAGATAGGCCGTGTCCACCTGGCCGCGCTCGGGCTCGGCGTAGGCCCAGGAGAGCAGGAAGCGGACGGTGTTGCCGCCGCCGAGGGCGCGCAGGGCGGTCGCCGACTTGCGGGCGTCGGCGACCGAGGCGAAGGGCAGGCCCTTGTTCTCGGCGAGCTTGGTCTCGCCGGAGACGTTGTAGCCGCGCAGCACGATCTCGCGGCCGTGGGCGTCGGTGAAGCGGCCGTCCCGCACGGTGACGGTCGGGTCGTCGAACCAGAGGGAACCGGGAGGGGGTGCGGCGGCCACAAGCGACGCATACGGGATGTACGCTCACTGCTCAATGGGCATAAACCGGACGGGAACGTTCAGCTCAGGGAGACGTGACGTCAGTCAACT
>NZ_JBEYZD010000137.1:0-9096 GCF_040645895.1 Streptomyces olindensis
CCCGCGTACTGGTTGTACTCGGGTGTTCGCCCGGTGCGGCGAGAGTGCGTGCCGGGCGTCGCGGGGCAGGCGGGACTTTGCGGACACCCCCTAGGCGGCCTCGCGGTGGTCCTCCACCGGCTCGGAGAAGTCCGGCTCGGGAGCGCGCGGCGGCGTGGAGATCAGCGCCGCGGCCTCGCCCGCCGCCAGCAGGTCCCGCATGGACACCCCGGCGACCGCGAACGGCAGCGGCTGCCCCTTGCTCTCTGTAGCCGACATGGACGCCTCCTGAAAGGCCGGGGGCGGACGTAGTTAGGTACACCTAACTACGGACTGGATACCATGTGACCACGCCCGGGACGCCGGACGCAACATCTTGCCGACGTCTTGTCGGAACGTTCATCAAAAGACCGCACCGGGTGCCACCCGCCCGGGCGGCAGGGCTCAGGCGGCGAGCACGCTCAGGTCCGTGGAGGCCCAGCGTTCCCCCAGACCGGTGACCGTCATGTGCCGGACCTCGTCGGTCGTGTCGCCCACCGCCCGGTGGATGACGACCTGGAGCCGCTCCTCGGTCAGCTCCTCGACCTTGCCCTCGCCCCACTCCACGACGACCACGGACTCGGGCAGCGAGACGTCCAGGTCCAGGTCCTCCATCTCGTCGAGACCGCCGGAGAGCCGGTAGGCGTCGACGTGGACCAGCGGCGGCCCGTCGCCGAGCGAGGGGTGCACCCGGGCGATCACGAAGGTCGGCGAGGTGACGGCCCCGCGCACGCCGAGCCCCTCGCCCAGCCCGCGGGTCAGGGTCGTCTTGCCCGCGCCGAGCTCCCCGCTCAGCATCACCAGGTCGCCCGCGCGCAGCAGTTTCGCGAGCCGGCGGCCCAGCTCCCGCATCTGCTCGGGGGACGTGACGACGATCTGGACGGATCCGGGCTCAGCCGGGTTGTGCGGTGCTGCTGGTGCTTCCATAGCCCTTCACGGTAGCCCCTGCGGGCACGGCACCCGTGCGGGTGAGCAGGTCGGCGAGCCGGTCGGTGACCACTTCCGGGTGTTCCAGCATCACCAGGTGCCCCGCGTCCGGCACCAGCACCAGCTCCGCGTCCGGGAGCAGGTCGGCGATCGCCTCGCTGTGCTCACTGGGCGTGACCAGGTCCTGCACCCCGGCCAGGACGAGGACCGGCAGGTCCGCGAAGTACGCGAGCGCCTCGGTCTTGTCGTGGTCGTTGAACGCCGGGTAGTACTCGGCGACGACGTCGATCGGCGTGCTCTCGATCATCCGCTCGGCGAACCGGGCCACGGCCGGGTCGACGTCCCGGGACGCGAAGGAGTACCGCTTGATGATCCCGGCGAACAGGTCCGCGGTCGCCCGGCGCCCCTTCTCCACCAGCTCGGCCCGCTGCCCCAGCGCCTTCAGCACCCCGGGCAGCACCCGCCGCACCGCGTTGACGCCGGCGACGGGCAGCCCGTAGTTGACCTCGCCGAGCCGTCCCGACGACGTCCCCACGAAGGCGACCCCGACGACCCGCTCGCGGACCAGCTCCGGGTACTGGTCGGCCAGCGCCATCACCGTCATGCCGCCCATGGAGTGTCCGACGAGCACGATGGGCCCCTCGGGCACGGCCGCGTCGATGACGGCCTTCAGGTCGCGGCCCAGCTGCTCGATGGTGACCGGCTCGTCGTCCCGGTTCTGGGCGACGCCCCGCCCGGACCGGCCGTGGCTGCGCTGGTCCCAGTGCACCGTCCGCACCACGCCCCGCAGGGCCGCCCGCTGGAAGTGCCAGGAGTCCTGGCTGAGGCAGTAGCCGTGGCTGAAGACGACGGTGACGGGCGCGGGTGCCTTGCGGCCGAACAGCCGCCGGCGGCGTGGGCCGATGGCCGGGGCGGCTTCCGGATCGAGGTCGTCGACCTCGTAGTACAGCTCCGTGCCGTCGTCGGCGAACGCCTTGCCGGGCATGCCGCGCAGCGAGCCGTAGGGGCCCGCCGAGTCGAGGGCGAGCCGGGCCTTCTGGCGCATGCCCCGGCCCACGGTCATCCGCTCCAGGGCGACGCCGGCGGCCGCGCCCGCGGCCACCACGCCTATCGCGACGCCGGCGATGCCGGTCGCCCGGCGCCAGCCTCCCGCCGCCCCCGCGGCGGAGGCCGCGACGGCCGCGGAGGCGACGTCCGCGACGACCTCCGCACTGCTCTCGCTCACGTACCGCTCCTCTTCGCCGGGCTGCTGATCGGGTGACGCACTGGGTCGGATGATGCCGTGTGGCTGGTGTTGCCCTTGTTACCAGGGTGCCTTTCGTTCCTCGCGTGACCAGTCCTACCGGTGCGAGTTACCCGTCCTGTTCCTCATTCACATAGACGCGGGGAACGCGCGTTCCGATCCGGGTCACGATCTCGTAGGCGATGGTTCCGGCCGCCTGCGCCCAGTCCTCCGCGGTGGGCTCGCCGCGGTCCCCGGGCCCGAAGAGAACGGCCTCGGCGCCCGGCGCGGGCGCGTCGCCGCCCAGGTCGACGACGAACTGGTCCATGGCGACCCGCCCCGCGATCGTCCGCCACTTGCCCTCGACCAGCACCGGGCCGGCCGAGGAGGCGTGCCGCGGGATGCCGTCCGCGTAGCCGAGCGGGACGAGGCCGAGGGTGGTCTCCCCGGGCGTCACGTACCGGTGCCCGTAGCTGACGCCGTGCCCGCCCGGGACCTGCTTGACCAGGGCCAGCGAGGCCGACAGCGTCATCACCGGGCGCAGTCCGAAATCGGCCGGGGTGCCGAGCTCGGGGCTGGGCGAGATGCCGTAGGTGGCGATGCCGGTGCGGACCAGGTCGAAGTGGCTCTCGGGGAGGGTGAGCGTGGCCGGCGAGTTGGCGATGTGCCGGACCTCGGGCCGGACGCCCTGCCGCTCGGCGTGGGCGACCATCTCGCGGAAGCGGTCGAGCTGGGCGGCGATGGAGGGGTGGCCGGGTTCGTCGGCGCAGGCGAAGTGCGACCACAGCCCCGTGACGCGCAGCAGCCCCTCGGACTCGGCGCGCAGCGCAGCGCGGACCAGGTCGGCCCAGTCGCCGGGCGGGCAGCCGCCCCGTCCGAGCCCCGTGTCGGCCTTGAGCTGCACGCGAGCGGGACGATCGGCCTCCCGGGCGGCCCGGGTGACCTCCTCCAGGGCCCACATCCCGCTGACGGACACGTCCAGATCGGCCTCGATCGCCTCGCGCCAGGGCCCGCCGGGGGTCCAGAGCCAGCACATGATGCGGCCCGGCAGCCCGGCGGCCCGCAGGGCGAGGGCCTCCTCGGGCGTGGCCGTGCCCAGCCAGCTCGCCCCCGCGGCGACGGCGGCGCGGGCGCACGGCACAGCCCCGTGGCCGTACGCCTCGGACTTCACCACGGCCATCAGGGCAGCGCCCGGCGCGTGGGCGCGCAGGGTCCGCACGTTGGCCCGCAGGGCGGCCAGGTCGATCTCGGCGCGGGCCCGCAGGGTCGCGGTCCGCGGGGCTGTTCTCTCGCTCATCGCGCCCAGTGTCTCAGAGGGCCCCGACACCCCCGAGGCAGCGGCCCGCCAGCAGGTCGCCTACGTCCCGGGCCGCCGCCCCCACACGAACACCCGGTCGCCCTTCTTCAGCACGCCCCAGAGCCGTCGGGCGTCACCCACGGTGAGGTTCACGCAGCCCATCGAGCCGACGCCGGTGTGCAGGCTGCCGTAGACGCCGTGGAAGGCCTGCCCGCCGCTGAAGAACTGGGAGTACGGCATCGGCGTGTTGTACAGCGTCGACCAGTGGTTCTTGTGCCGCCAGTAGATCTTGTGCCACCCGGCCCGTGTCCGGTACCCGGCCCGCCCGCTGCGGATGGGCACCGCCCCGAACACGACCGTCCTGCCCTTCTGCACCCACATCAGCTGCCGGTCGAGGTCCACGCACGCCACGGGGTGGCTGCGCACCGGGCACCTCCCGGCGGCGTTGGGGTTGGTGCGCGCCGACAGGTACCGCATCCGCGACCAGGTCACCGGACCGGCGAACCCGATGGCCGGCTTGATCCCCTGCCGCACCTGGAACGCCCGGATGGCCCGGCAGTCCGCCGCCGACTGCCTCCCGTCCACCCGCAGTCCCAGCCACCGCTCGACCTGCCGCTGATACGGCCCGGCCTGCCGCGTACAGCTCACCTGCGCGACCGCCTCCCCCAGCGGCACGTACTCCACGAGCGCGTACGTCCCCGGCACCGCGCCGCGCGGCTCGACGGCGTCCTCCTCGGCGGACGGCGCGTACACCACCGGCGGCAGCGCCTGGTCGGGCGTGTCCACGGACCAGGGCTGCGCCGGCCCCGGCGCGACCCCCGGGACCAGCTCGCCCAGGGGCCCGGGAGCGGGCGGCACGGGAGCGGCACCGGCGACCTCGACGGGCAGCGCGGCGACGAGAACGAGCAGGAGGGCGAGGGCACGGCCGGTAGTACGTCTCGGGGTCATACGATCAGAAAAACGCGAGCACCCGAAGCGGCCGGGGCGCCGCGCGGCGGGGGTCACCCAGAGGCATCAGCCCACACCGAGACCACCCGGACCTGCTCAGCGAGGTCCAGCCCGCCGGGCACCGCACCCGACGACCTGCTCAACCAGACCCAGCCCGCCGGGCACCGCACCCGACGCCGCACCCGACGACCCCGCTCAGCCGAATCCAGCCCGTCCGGCGCTTGAGGACGAGGCCGTTCAGGCCGAAGCGGGGGTCTGGGGGGCGGCAGCCCCCGGAGGTCACCTCAGCCGGGGCCTGGGGCGGCACCCCCCAGACGTCCCCTCACTCCAGGACATTCCGCCAAGCCTCCGGAATCGCCGCGGCCACATCGTGCGCCCCGACCGGCGCCCCCTCCGCCGCCAGCCGCCCGGCGAGCCCGTGCACGTACGCCCCCGCACTCCCCGCGTCCACCGCCGAGAGCCCCGCCGCCAGCAGCGACCCCGCCAGCCCCGACAGCACGTCCCCGCTGCCCGCCGTGGCCAGCCAGGACGTCCCCGTCGGATTCACCCGCACCGCCCCGCCCCCCGAGTCGGCGACCAGCGTCGTCGACCCCTTCAGCAGCACCGTCGCCCCGTACCGCCCCGCCAGCTCCCGCACCGCCGCCAGCCGGGCCCCCTCGACCTCTCCCCGCTCGACCCCGAGCAGCGCCGCCGCCTCCCCGGCGTGCGGTGTCATCAGCGTCGGCGCCCGGCGCCCCCGCACGACCCCGGCGTCCGCCAGCCGCAACCCGTCCGCGTCGATCAGCACCGGCACCTCCGCCGCCAGCACCTCCCCCACCGTCGCCGCGTCGTCCCCGGCCCCCGGCCCGACCACCCACGCCTGCACCCGCCCCGCGTGCTTCGGCCCCTGGTCCGACACGAGCGTCTCGGGAAACCGCGCGATGACCGCTTCCGCGGCCGGCCCGACGTACCGCACGGCCCCGGCCCCGCCCCGCAGCGCCCCGGCGACCGCCAGCACGGCGGCCCCGGGGTACCGCGCCGACCCGGCGGCGATCCCGACGACCCCCCGCCGGTACTTGTCGCTCTCCGCCCGCGGCACCGGCAGCAGCCGGGCCACGTCCACGTGCTGCAACGCCTCCAGCTCCGGCTCGGCCGGCAGCTCCAGCCCGATGTCGACCAGTCGCACCGACCCGGCGTACTCCCGCGCCGGGTCGATGAGCAGCCCCGGCTTGTGCGTCCCGAACGTCACCGTCAGATCGGCCCGGACGGCGACGCCCCGCACCTCCCCGGTGTCGACGTCGACCCCGCTCGGCAGGTCGACGGCGACCACGGCGCCCCGCGACCGCTCGGCGGCGGCGGCCAGCGGCACCGCGTCCGGCCGCAGTCCACCCTTCCCGCCGATCCCGACAATGCCGTCGACGACCAGATCGGCCCGCTCGACCAGTTCCTCCACCCCGCCGGCCCCGACCGCCTCGCCGACCGCCACGGCCCGGCCCCCGGCCCGCCGCAACGCCGCGAGCCCCGCCGCATGAGCACGCTCCGGAGCGAGCAGCACCGCCGTGACCCCGGCACCGCGCCGGGCCAGCCGGGCCCCGGCGAACAGCGCGTCACCTCCGTTGTCCCCGCTGCCGACCAGCAGGACGACCCGGCGGCCGTACACCCGCCCCAGCAGGTCGGCGCAGGCCGCGGCGAGCCCGGCGGCGGCGCGCTGCATCAGCGCCCCCTCCGGCAGCCGCGCCATCAGCTCCCGTTCGGCGGTCCTGACCGTCTCCACGCTGTACGCACTACGCATGCGGTCGAGTTTCCCGCACGACCGCCCGGCCACTCCCCCGCATCTCGGGCAACTCCGGTCCGTGTCGCATCCATTGACGCTTTGCCGTCCCTTTGCCAGACTCCCGGCGCGCAGAAAGCGCTTGCACACCCCCCACGTTCGACGAAACCGAGGCCCCCATGGGACGCAGAGCCGCATTCCTCGCCGCCGCCGGTGCCACCGCCCTCCTCACCGCCGCCGGCACCCTGACCGCCCCCGCCACGGCCGCCCCCGCGCGGGCGCTGGCCTGCGGGGACGGCTCGTACCAGGCCGAGGCCGTGCAGAGCGGCAGCAACTGGACCGCCCGGCGCGGCGGCAGCACGGTCTACACCGGCACCGACATGCGCGCCGCCGTCCAGGCGGCGGTCAACAGCCTCTCCGCCGGGCGCACGTCGAAGGAACGGGTCGTGGTCCGCGGCTCGGGCTCGATCTCGGCAGGCTCCCGCATCTCGCTCCCGAGCTACACCGTCCTCGACGTCTGCGGCACCATCAACGTCACCGGCACCGGCTCGGGCGACCAGGCGCCGGTCTACTCGCGCGGCACCCGTGACGTCGAGGTCCAGAACCTCAAGCTCACCGGCACTCCGCTGTACGGCATCTTCCTGCGCAACGTCCAGAACGTGGTGCTCGGCCAGATCGACATGCGCCTCTCCCGCGGCCTGGGCGTCCGCATCGACAACCGCGGCGACACCAGCCAGTGGACGCGCAACGTCCGCATCGACAACGTCTACGTCTCCGGCGCGTCCAGCCACGCGGTCGAGACCTACGGCGTCGACGGCATCACCATCGGCACGGTGACGGCCCGAAACGTCGGCGAGTCGGGCCTGCTCCTCAACCAGACCATCAACGCCAACGTCACCAAGGTGGACGCGGAGAACGCGGGCACCGGCACCGGCTACGCGGCCTTCCGCATGGCCAACCGCAACGGCCGGGTCGGCAGCGGCTACCCCACCAACATCCGGGTCGGCGAGGTCATCGCGCGCGGCGGCGGACGCGGCGTGTTCTGCGTGTCGGAGAGCGGCGGCGCCGTCATCAACAAGGTGACGCTCTCCAACACCGGCAACAACTCGGTGCTGATCGAGAACTGCTACAACGTCAACCTCGCGGCCCAGAGCGGCACGATCACGGGCGGCGGCGAACTGCGGCTGGCCGCGCGCTCGGAGTTCCCGAACAACAAGGACATCACCATCCAGAACCTGACGGTCACCAACTCGTCCCTCCGGGAGAGCCCCTGCGGCGAGAACACGACGTTCCGCAACATCACCCGGGTGAACAGCAGCCAGTCGATCTGCTGACCGGGCCCGGCCGCCCCGGAGCCTCCGCCCTCCCCGGCGGAGGCTCCGTCCTCATCCGGCGGAGGCTCCGTCCCCCAGGAGGCTCAACGCCCGCATGGCGTCGCTCTCCACGCGCGCGATGTCTCCGAGGACGGCGCCCGCCTCCACGAGGTACCGCTCGTCCCCGGACGTACCGGCGCGCGCGACGAGCGCGGCGACGTCCGTCCACAGGGCGGCCGCCTCGGCGTACAGCCGGTGCCCGGTGCGCAGGTGCCGGCTGTCGAGCGTCGCGGCGCACTCGGCGAGGAAGTCGCGGTAGAGGTTGCGGAACAGGGCGCCGCCGGTGCCGGCCTTCTCCATCAGGTCGGCGGCCCGCGGCAGGTCCCGCCCGGGGTCGTCGGCGCGCCGGAGCCAGGTGCGCACGAGCGTGCCGGCCTTCTCGATGCCCCGGTGGCCGAGGTTGGCGATCGGCGGGTGGAGGAAGGCGTGCGCGCACGCGGTGACGGCGGGCACGATCCCCGCCTCGGGGGAGGGCGCGTTCTCCGGGACGGCGAGGGTGAAGGACCGGTGCCTGGCGGTCATCGGCCCGCGCGCGGCCCTGGCCCGGGCGAGACTGTCCAGGCTGGTGGAGACCGCTCCGCCCTGCTGCCCGGTGTCCACCAGGAAGGCGTCGCGCTCGTCGTATCCGTACAGGGCGACGACATGCCCGCCGAAGTGGACCTTCGAGGTGAAGTAGTCCAAGTAGTGGCTGTCGACCTGCAGTCCGACGGGCCGCCCGGCGTCCACCGGGCCCGCGACGTTCTCCCAGGCCCTGCGCGGGGACGACGTCTCCCTGACGCCCAGCTCCAGGCCGAGCCGGTCCGCGAGGTTCCTCGTGAGCTCGAACGGCTTCACCCGTCCCCCGAGGAACGGGAAGTCCATGGCCTTGCCGTCCCAGTAGACGAAGGAGAGGCCGGAGCCGAGGCCGAAGAGCATGGGCTCGGACAGATCGAGCCCTTCGTGCCGCAGCAGCACGCCCAGGGCCGTCGTCTCGCAGTGCAGCGTCCCGCGCGCCTCGACGCCTTCCACGGTCGTCATACCGCGGCCTCCGGGACGGAGAGGGTGAGCAGGGTCATCGGTTCCTCCTGCGGGGTTTCGGCCGGGCAGCAGCCTTGCGGCGGTACGATCGACGTGCGATTTGAACTCGTTCAAAAGCAGGGGGACAAGCCATGTCCGGATCCACCGCGCCCACCGACACCGGCACACCCGCCACCGCCCTCGGCCCCACGGCCCTCGCCCTCGGCGCCTTCTCCGCGGTCGGCACCTGGGCGTTCCTCATCCCCTGGACGGTGATCGCCGGAGCGCTCGCCATCACCTTCGGGGCGATGGGCATCCACTACGCCCGCCAGGGCACGGGCCGCATGTGGACGGCGGCAGCCGGGACGACCCTGGGCACGGTCGGCTTCCTCGGCACGGCCCTGCTGCTGTGGAGCATGGCCTAGGGGGTGTCCGCAAAGTCCCGCCTGCCCCGCGACGCCCGGCACGCCCTCTCGCCGCACCGGGCGAACACCCGAGTACAACCAGTACGCGGGCGTCCGCCCGGCACGCCGAGAGCACGCACCGAACGCCGCAGGGCCCGCCC